>JBDNFX010000185.1:0-2299 GCA_041689575.1 Kapaibacterium sp. (SeqCode) | reverse complement strand
GCTGAAATAATGTACGTTTTTCCACTTGCAAATGGAGTAAAAGTATCTGAAAAAAATAATCGAATTATAGTTGAATCTACTATTGTTACCGAAGAAAAAGATCCAAATGGATGCAGAGAATAGTTGTTCAAGTTTAAAGTAGAAGCTACATCAAATTTTTCGCTAAAACCAACTGTAACAGAATTGTCAGGGTTTAAAAGAGAATAATTCATAAAGAATGGCTTGTTTTCTTCAGTTGGGAAAGTAAACGTACCTTCAGAAGAATTAGCAATGGTCGGATTTCCAAAGTAATCTCTAAAAGAAGCCGTTGAAAGAATATATTCTACTTCTTTAATTGAATTATAGGTGGCAACTAACACTGAACTGTCTGAAAATGGATTCGAGGTAGATATAGGGAAATTTTTGTTTCCAATTTTTGACGATAATCTATAAAATTTTGGTTGATGATTGTTTGAGTTAATTCTTCCACTGTATGTAACTAATAAAGTATTTTTTGTTAATCCTTTGACATTTTTAACCTGAATTTGAGGAGTTGATACAAATGAGTATGTTGATGAAGGTAATGAAGTAACATTTTCCGATGTAATTCCCGAAACTATACTTCTATATTGTTTGTCAGGAGCTACTGTAAATGAAATAGTGGTATTAGTTACAGTAGAATCCAAAACTATATCATTTTCATTATCTACAACAAGAATAGAATAGTTTGAAAAATCGACATTTCCTATCCAAGAAATAGTAGCATCTGTTTGATTTTCAACAAAGGCATCATAAATTGATGGAGATTCATAAAATGGTGTTGTAGTAAGGCTATATCTTACAATTGAATCGCCTCTGTTGACTAAAAATGAGTTATCATTTAAAGAAGTTATAGTAGAACTATTTGAAAATGAAAGTCCAATAGGTTTAACTTTGTTGTTTTCAAATCCAAAAACATATACATAAGGAAACAAAGACAAAATCATTTTTTTGGAATTCGAACTATCTAGTTTTTCAATAGAAATAGCATTGTTAAAGGGTCCACCAATTCTGACATCACTTACAATAACAGTATCCATAATTTTGTACTCATTATTATTTGTAGATTTGAGAATATGAAAATTCCAAAAAGGAGTTGTTGGTTTTCTTGAAGTTGTAATTCGTTCAGATGTAGAAAAACCAGTGATAATATCATCTATACCATCTCCATCGAGATCTCCCGAAGCAATCATTTGGGTACCTTCTATTCCATCGCGTTCTAAAAAGTATTCTAATTGGATTCCATTGGAAGTAATTTCGAAAATAGATAAATCTCCATCGAAATCAACAAAAGCAATTTCTTTATTGCTATCTGCATCAAAATTTCCAAAAACGTATTTTCTTCCAGAAAAGCTAGACCCTTTGCTTGGGTTTGTAGCAATATATAAATCGATATATGTATTGTTTTTGAACGATTTAACAACTAAAGCTGAATCATTAAACCCAATAATATCATCGAAACCATCTCCATCAATATCTTCTAATGCTACACCCCAAAAATTTTGTTCAATAGTATCTGAAAAAATAATTTTTGCAAAGGGTGACCCATTTTCCATTTCTTGTTCGAACAAAATCGTTTTTCCAAATTCCTGTATTAATATTTCGTTGAATTTGTTGCCATTTGTATTGCCCATTCCACGAGGCACCCAATTTTTAGAAAGGGAATCTTTAAGAATAAAAGAATTGTTCTCAAAAGAATATGTTCGTAAAGTTCCCCAAGTTCCAGAACTGAAATCATTTATTAAAATAGTAGTATTGGTATCATACATAGGGAATACTTTAGGACAAACATACCCAGGAGGTAAGGATTGAATATTTCTTTGTATTGATCTTTCTGGGAAATTTAACGCTGTAGTCGAAAAGGAAGTATTGAATACAAGTGAATCTGAAGGTAAGTACGCTTTCATAGTAATTTCATCAATTGAATTAGATGAAATTGTACCAACTTTATGGTAAAACGTATTCGATAGTATATTTTGATTCGATGAATAAAAAGAATTACTGATGCTTTTCCTCATAACAGTTGAATGCAGCGGAATAGTATATTCTGTGCTAACGTAGAGTTCTTGCATTGAACCATACCAAGATGGAAAAATTGAATAGTCGACTAACTTAATTGAATTTTTTGAAACTAAGATTATTTTCTTACGATTTTCTAGAGTTCTGCCATTTTTTAAAGTAACAACTAATCTGAGTATTATAATACTATCTTTAATGTCACTAATTCTAAGATAGTTAGAAGTTTTATTGCGAACTTGCTTTTGGTTATTACTAATGAAGT
>JBDNFX010000184.1:0-12757 GCA_041689575.1 Kapaibacterium sp. (SeqCode) | reverse complement strand
CTTTGTTACAAGGTATGGTCCTAAAGAAGTTGCAAAATCTTTTCCTTTTGCAGGTCCAAGATTCAATTTCATTTCATGCATTTGAAGCACACGAGCAGACCAATCGTTCATTATTGTGTATCCAGCAATATAATCGTCAGCATTTTTGGCTGAAATATTTCTTCCTTCTTTACCAATAACAATAGCGATTTCCAATTCAAAATCTAAACTACCTAAATGCATTTTTTGAACATCAACCTTACCGGGTCCGGTAACAGATTGGTGATTTGTAAAATAAAAAATAGGAATTTCATCAAATTCAGGAATCATCTCTAGTCCTCTATTTCTACGAGCCGTTTCAACGTGTTGACGGAAAGCATACCCATCTCTCATTGAAGGTGGGTTAGGAATAGGAGATAAAAGAGTAACATCGGAAACCAATTTAACATAACTTTTTGAACTGTCAAATGATTCTAAAAAATATTCAGAAATTGTTTGAGCTGTTTTCATACCAATATCGCCTAAGCGAAGAAATTCTAACATTGTCGCCGGAAAGCAACCGATAGAAAAGTCGACAGTGCTTTTTAAATCTTCAAAAGCAGATTGTAAATCAACAACATATTTATCGACTATAAACCCAGAACGGTGAGAACCAAAACCATCTGAAAAAGAAGCTAAAATCATGCGTAATCCTTAGTAGATATTTTTGAAAGTAGAATGTTATCTAATGAATATTTGCCTGGTCCAATTAGCAATAAAGCAACAGAAACGCATAAATAAACAAAGGGAAGTTCTTTTTTACCAAAAGGATCAGCACCATGAGCAATAAAAAAAGCGACGGACATTGTAACGATTATACCAATTAAGGCAGGTCTTGTTGCTAAACCGAGAACTAAAAGCATTCCTCCAACAAATTCAGCACTCATTGCTAAGTACCCGAACAATTCCGGCAATGGAAAACCCATTTTGGTAAGTCCAGCAATAATTTTAGTAATATCTAAAAACATAGGAAAACCATGGTAGACCATTAGTCCACCAACAAGAATTCTAATAACTAAGAATCCAATATCAACAAAAAAAGGTTTTGTAAGCCACTGTAAATTATTCATAATAATTTTATTATTTCCCAAGAGCATGGCGGAGTGATAAAAATCCTACAGATCCGAAACCAGCTAAGAACATAAGTTGAAATGGAATAGCTGCAATTTCTAAATACGCTATTGATAATCCAATTCCAAAGACAAAGTAAAGTGCAAACAAGAGTTCAACAATTACTGCATTTCCAATTTTGCGTTGAACATATTTTTTCTCGCCCCAATTATCAGAAGCATTTACGATTAGATACTTAGGAGTACGTTTAAATTCAGATTTTTTATTAAATAATGCTTCAATAACTGCTTTTGAATTGTTTACCGCAAACCCCATACTACCAGCCATAAATATTGGGAATAACAACAATCGTTGTCTCCAATCCCAATGAATTGCACGTTGTGCATAAAGATAAAACAAAAAAGTACTAATAGACGCCAACACAAATACTGACATCATAGTAAAATATTGATCGTATCCACCAACGGTATTTTTAATAAATACTAACGGTACATTCAAGGCTGCAACTATAAGGATAAATGGAAACACAATGTTTGAAGTTAAATGAACAGTACATTCTAATTTAACTTTTAAGGGTAAAGATGCTTTCCAAACTTTCGGAAGTAATTTTTTTGCAGTTTCAATAGCACCTTTTGTCCAACGAAACTGTTGAGTTTTAAGGGAGTTAATATCTGCAGGAAGTTCAGCAGGAGAAGTTACGTCGTTCAAAAACACAAATTGCCAACCACGTAACTGTGCTCTATAACTAAGGTCTAAATCTTCAGCTAAAGTGTCGGCATGCCAATTTCCAGCATCTTCAATACAATAACGACGCCAAATACCGGCAGTTCCATTAAAATTAATAAAGAAACCAGCCTTGTTACGAATTTGTTGTTCAATAACAAAGTGACCATCAAGGGCTAAGGCTTGTGCTTTAGTTAAGAAAGAATATTCCTCGTTTAAATGTTCCCAACGAGTTTGAACCATTCCAACTTTTTCATCTTGAAAATGAGGAAGTGTTTTCAGAAGGAAATCTGTTTTAGGAACAAAGTCTGCATCAAAAATAGCAACGAATTCACCTTTGGCAAATTCTAAACCATATTTCAATGCTCCTGCTTTATATCCTTCACGGATTGGACGGCGAACATGTATAATGTCAAAACCTAGAGCAAGATAATGTTCTGTCAACTTTTTGCAAAGTTCAACAGTTTCATCGTTCGAATCATCTAGGATTTGAATTTCTAATTTATTTTTTGGGTATTCAAATGCACAAACTGCATGAATTAATCGTTCGATAACGTATAATTCGTTGTAGAGTGGAAGCTGAACAGTTACAACTGGTAACTTACTTTCTTCTGGTAGGGGCAAAATTGGCCGTTTAATTTTAGCTGTTTTATGGTAATAATATACCATAACTAATCCATGAAGACCAAACGCAAATAGAACACAAAGAGAAAGAAAGTAAAAAAGTAGTATAATATCTTCCATAGTGTCAGCGTACCTCGTCCGCTAATGAATAATAAATTTATTCTTTGTAAATAATCACCAACCAGAAATTACTGCCAAAAAAATATCATCAGTAATTCTATCCAAACATCGTAAAATTGCTTCATTTCTGGCTACTTGTGTATTTGCAATCTGATACACATCATAATTAGAAATAGTTTTTTTCCAAATCAACTTTTTCTTGACTGAATCATAATATTCAACTTCTGTAGAAATCGTGATTCGTCGTTCTTTTTCTAATTCACCTGGCTGAACTGCTTGAGTAACATCTACAATAGATACTATAGAAGTAGTTAAATCTGCATCAGCATTCCGATTGAGCAACGTAAAGGAATTATCATTTCTAAATCGTTGTTGTATTTGTTGAGTTAAAACTTCTCTATATATCGCTATACCAAAACCGCTTTTATCGGTTACCGTAGCAATATACATTGATTTTAAATGTTCCGGAGTAGAACCTCCTGTAAACGAATAACAACCACTTAAAGAAACGCAACTTACGACTAAAAAGATGCAATTTACTATTTTCTTATCAAACAAGATATAAAGTCTTGTTGAAAAGGTAAAGATGTTATGCATAAATTTAAAATATAGATCGGTTCTCAAAATGATAAAGCCTATGAACGATATTGTAGAAATTTAGTGTAAAGTAATTATTCAGAACTAAATACTTTGTAGAATCATTTCGATATTGTTGAAATTAATTTCAATTTATTACGTTTGGTAATAAAATATACAGAGTGCATTAAATACTGTACTATACAAAAAGTTATAGAAATTTTCAGAATACAAATATATCTAAATTTTGGTGAATTTTAATCTAAATTTAGGGTATAGATTAAGATATTTACCCATTATCCGTCGTTCATCAAGAGTAGATTTGATGTGGATAACAGTGTGGACAACTATGCTTAGGGCGATGTGGATAACAGTGTGGAAAATTAGTGGAAAAGTTTCTTTCGTAACAAATCACAATTTCTCTATTTTTGAAACACTCAAATCTGAAACCACTTTATTGTAGGTCAATTTTAAGAAATTAAGGTTTGAATACTACATTTAGAAATAAAATTTTTCAAAATAAATTTTCAATTGAAAGAATATATCAATGAAAATAAAACGTCTCTTTACGAATTCTGGTATCAATGTTTACGATATGTTTACATACACCAATCGTTCTTCTATTTTAAGAAATACGAATGGTTCAGTGGTATTCGAAATGAATTCTATTGAAGTTCCAGAACAATGGTCGCAAGTTGCTACCGATATTTTAGCTCAAAAGTATTTCCGAAAAGCGGGAGTCCCATTATATAACGAAGACAATTTACCGTTATTAGATGAAAAAGGTAAACATAAAAATGGTGGTGAAACTTCGGTAAAACAAGTAGTTCACCGTTTAGCAGGTTGTTGGAGATGGTGGGGCGAAGAACATAAATACTTCGATACACCAGAAGACGCTCAAGCATTTTACGATGAAATTGCATATACATTGTTGCATCAAATGATTGCACCAAATTCACCTCAATGGTTCAATACAGGTCTTCATTTTGCTTACGGAATTACTGGAAGTTCGCAAGGACATTATTTTGTTAATCCAAAAACTGGCAAATTAGAACGATCAAAAGATTCCTACTCGCATCCCCAACCTCATGCTTGTTTTATTCAGTCCGTAACTGATGATTTAGTAAATGAAGGTGGGATATTTGATTTGGCAACTCGTGAAGCACGTATATTCAAATATGGTTCTGGTACAGGATCGAATTTCTCTATGTTACGAGGCCAAGGCGAAAAACTTTCAGGCGGTGGAACTTCTTCAGGCGTTATGAGTTTCTTGAAAATCTTCGATCGTGCTGCTGGTGCTATCAAATCTGGTGGCACTACTCGCCGTGCCGCTAAAATGGTGATTTTGGATATTGACCATCCGGATATTGAAGATTTCATTGAATGGAAAGCCAAAGAAGAAGAAAAAGTTGCTTCATTAGTTTCAGGCTCTAAAATTTGTTCTGCTTTTCTACCTGCTATTATGAATGCTGCCTTAGAAGGTGGAATAGACCGTTCTTCAAATACAAAACTTCATTTACTAATCCAGAATGCAACTCATCGTGGCGTACCTCTGAATTACATTGACCGTACACTTTCATTGGTTCAACAAGGGTATACTAATATTGATGTTCCACAGTATGATACTCATTATGAATCTGAAGCATATAATACAGTTGCAGGTCAAAATTCGAACAATTCTGTACGAGTAACTAATGAATTTATGGAAGCGGTAAAAAATGATCTTCCATGGAATCTAACTTGGCGTACAAACAAATCAGTTTACAAAACTGTAAAAGCTCGTGATTTGTGGAATAAAATTTCAATGAGTGCTTGGAAATCGGCAGATCCAGGTTTGCAATTTGATACAACAATCAACGAATGGCATACTTGTCCGGCAGATGGAAGAATTAACGGGTCGAATCCGTGTTCTGAATATATGTTCTTAGACGATACGGCTTGTAATTTGGCAAGTGTAAACCTTGGTCATTTCCTTAATCATGAAAATGGTGAGTTTTACATTAATGAATATAAACATACTATTCGATTGTGGACAACAGTACTAGAAATATCAGTGTTGATGGCTCAATTCCCTTCTAAAGAAGTTGCTCAAAGAAGTTACGACTTTAGAACATTAGGATTAGGGTATGCAAATTTAGGTACTGTGTTAATGATAAATGGAATTCCTTACGATTCTCCAAAGGCATTAGCTTATTCAGGTGCATTAACAGCTATCTTAACGGGAGTTTCTTATGCAACAAGTGCTGAAATGGCAAAAGATCATGGACCATTTCCAAAATACGAAAAAAATAGTGAATCTATGTTGCGAGTTATTCGTAACCACCGTAGAGCTGCCTATAATGCAACTAAGGATGAATACGAAGGTCTTTCTAAGTTTCCAATGGGAATTTCCCCATCATTATGCCCTCCTGCCTTACTTTCTGCTGCTAAAGAATCTTGGGATGCTGCATTAGAATTAGGTCAAGAATTCGGGTATAGAAATGCACAAACTACCGTAATAGCTCCAACTGGAACTATTGCTTTAGTAATGGATTGCGACACTACTGGTATTGAACCCGATTTTGCGATAGTAAAGTTTAAAAAACTTGCTGGTGGTGGATATTTCAAAATCGTTAATCAATCAGTACGAAAAGCATTAGCAACTCTTGGATATTCTGAACAACATATTGAAGAAATTGAACGCTATTGTAAAGGTTCAGGGTCGTTAATTGGTTGCAAACAAATCAATAGAAAAAATTTAAAAGAACGTGGTTTTACCGATGAAGTTATTGATAAAATCGATCAACAATTAGAATCAGTTTTTGATGTTAAATTTGCTTTTAACAAATGGACAATTGGCGATGAAGCCTTTACACAAATAGGGTTTTCGTTAGAACAATTGAATGATTCGAACTTTGATATGTTAAAAGCTTTAGGTTTTTCAAAAGAAGATATTGAATTAGCCAACGATTATATTTGCGGTACTATGACAATTGAAGGTGCACCGCACTTAAAAGATGAACATCTACCTGTTTTCGACTGTGCTAATCGTTGTGGAAAAAAAGGAAGACGCTATATAGATTATATGGCTCACGTACGTATGATGGCGGCTGCACAACCGTTTATTTCGGGGGCAATTTCTAAAACAGTAAATATGCCGTCTGAGGCGACTGTGGAAGAAGTTAGTAAGGTGTATTTAGAATCTTGGAATTATATGATTAAGGCAAATGCTTTGTATCGTGATGGTTCTAAGCTTTCTCAACCACTTAATAGTGCAAATTACGATGGCATCGACGAAATAGTTACCCTTGGTGACGAATTCTCATTAGATGAAACGAAAGGTCCAAAAGAGATCCAAGAAAAAATCATTGAAAGAGTTATTTCTGATGTAGAACGTAGAAGATTACCAAAAAAACGTAATGGATTTGTTCGTGAAGTTGCCGTCGGTGGACACAAAGTGTACTTACGAACTGGTGAATACGAAGATGGTCAGTTAGGAGAAATCTTTATTGACATGTTTAAAGAAGGAGCTGGTTTTAAAGGTTTACTTAACTGTTTTGCAGTATTAACTTCCAAAGCACTTCAATATGGAGTTCCATTAGAAGAATTAGTAGATTCTTTTTCCTTTACAAGGTTTGAACCGGCGGGTACAGTTCAAGGACATGAAGCAATTAAAAATGCAACTTCAATTTTAGATTATGTGTTCAGAACTCTTGGGTATGATTATCTTGGTAGAACCGATTTTATACACGTAGATACAACTGCTGAACAAATTGAACCTGCGACAATTGAGTCGATAGAAACTGTTTTTCAAGCTGCGGAAAAACAAGACCAACCTGTAAATACAAAGCCAAATGTAACACAATTTCAAGCGGTGAGCGCAGAAAAGAATCCTATTTCAATTCTGTCCACAAAAACACAATCGAACGGGAACGGGAAGGTCAAAAGAGTAAACGAAGCAAGAGCACAAGGCTACACTGGCGACCAATGTTCTCAGTGTGGCTCTATGCGGTTAAAAAGAAATGGAAGCTGTAGTGTCTGCGAAGATTGTGGTGCTACTACTGGATGTTCTTAAAATGTTCTCTCCCTCAAAAACACGAAAACTGGTATGTTAACATGATATACCAGTTTTTTTATATTCGTTAATTTAGAACGATATTTTTGAAATAACAACTTGATTAATTCGACAAATTGAAAAATACTTTTTGGGTATAGGTTAGCTCCTACGTTCTCGATTTTATATTTTCATATACTTTTCAACACTTATACATTGTATTGTATGCCAATAATGACATTCCTTGAAGCAATTTCAGATGCATTAAGAACTGAAATGAGAAACGATCCATCTGTTTTTATGATGGGAGAAGATATTGCTGGGTATGGTGGTGCATTTAAGTTAACGAAGGGTTTCCCCGAAGAATTTGGAAAAGAACGTATTATTGATACTCCCATTTCAGAAGCTGCGATTATTGGGGCAGCCATAGGAGCCTCATTAAATGGAATGAGAGTAGTTGCAGAAATGCAGTTTTTAGATTTTATTACAAATGGATTCAACCAACTTGTAAATGTTGCTGGAACTACAGCATATCGTTGGGGAATGGGCGTTCCTATTGTTGTACGCGGTCCTGCTGGTGGCGGTGGCGGTGGTGGACCATTTCATTCTAGAAATTCTGAAGCATGGTTTGTTCACTCAACAGGAATTAAAGTTGTGTATCCAGCCTTTCCTTCTGATGCAAAAGGATTAATGATGGCATCAATTCGAGACAACAACCCTGTAGTGTTTTATGAACATAAAGGTTTATATAGAAAAATCAAAGAAGAAGTTCCAATTGGAGATTACATTGTTCCATTAGGAGTTGGTAGAGTAGTTCAAGAAGGAACTTCAATTTCAATAATTACGTACGGAAGTATGGTTCACACAGCTATAGATGTTGCAACAGAATTAAAAGCAGAAAACATACATTGTGAAGTAATTGATATCCGAACCTTAGTGCCGTTTGATAAAGAAATAGTCTATAATTCAGTACGAAAAACTCATAGAGCATTAGTGCTTCACGAAGCCGTGTTAACCTGTGGCTTCGGAGCTGAAATTGCTGCACAAATTGGAGAATTCTGTTTTAAAGTATTAGATGCTCCCGTAAAACGGATTGGTGCTTTCGATTCCCCAACACCATTCGCACCAACATTAGAAAAAGAAGTACTTCCTAAAAAAGAGGACATTATAAGTGCTATTCGTGAAATTGTGTTATTTTAATTTTATCAACCGAAATTATGTCAGAAACAGTTGAATCTATTCTACAGAGTTTATATTCTTTACATGCTTTTGGAATAAAACCAGGATTAGAGCGAACCTTAGAACTTTCAGAATATTTTGGAAATCCACACACAAAATTTCCTTCTATTCACGTTGCTGGAACAAATGGAAAAGGGACAACTTGTTCAGTCCTTGCGGCTTGTTTGCAATCTGCAGGATATTCTGTTGGATTATATACTTCTCCTCATATTCAAAGATTTAATGAAAGAATAAAGGTAAATGGAGTAGAAATTTCAAATGAAGAAATCGCAATGTATATTCCTCCAATTTTGAAAAAAGCAAAAGAAATTGCTGGTACTTTTTTTGAAACTACCACAATTCTTGCTTTTGATTATTTTGCTAAAAAAAACGTTGATATTGCAATTGTCGAAACAGGTTTAGGCGGTAGATTAGATTCTACAAATATTCTAAAACCACTTATAAGTGTTATTACTTCAATAGACCTCGATCATCAGGAATATTTAGGAAATACTTTAGAAAAAATCGCTTTCGAAAAAGCTGGAATTATAAAATTGAATACCCCAGTGCTTGTAGCAGAATCACGAATTCAACTTAGAGCAACTTTCGAAAAAAAAGCTCAAGAAGAAAATGCACAACTATACTTTTTAGATGAAATCTGTACAATCAAAAACATTCAATTTCAAAAGTCATTTCACTCAAATTTCGATTTACAATTAAAAGAAAATACGCTTGAAAATCTCTATTTAGAACTTGCAGGAGCTCATGCAGTTCGAAATGCGGCAACGGCAATAGTTACTTTGAATTGTATGAAGGTTACTTTTAACGTCGATGATATAGCTTTAAGAAAGGGTTTGTCAACACTTTCAAGTACTATTGGATTTACTTCAAGAATTCAATTGATTCAAGAAGCACCAACAATTATTGTTGATGTTGCTCATAATGCTGCTGGGATAAAAAAATGTTTAGAAACAGTTAAAAACTGTGGGTATGAAGTAAAAGACTTTACAGTTCTTTTTGGTGTAATGGCAGACAAAAATTATGATGAAATGATTGAAGTACTTAAAGAGTTTTCAGTTTCAATTTTAGTTACAGCACCATCGTTTGATCGATCCTTGCCAATCGACCAATTATTCGATGCAATTGTTCAAAAAGGAATAAAGAAAGTAAGGAAATCAAATTCAATTGCACAAGGAATTGAAATCTTGACAACTGAGAAAGTTCCTTTTATAACCTTAGGATCTTTCCATGTAATTGAAGAGTTTTTAAATTATTTTCAATTAGAAAGAAATTAAATAAAGAAAAACAACTAGAATACTTTTTCTTTAAAAGGGCAAAGTTCAATTATAACACAAGAAGAACATTGAGGTTTTCTTGCTTTACAAATAGCTCTTCCGTGAGCAATAAGGTGATGGTTTACATCGTTCCATAAATTTTTGGGGAGTATCTTTTGTAAAGAAAACTCAATGGAAACTGCATCGTTAGTTGTTACAAATCCAAGTCTGTTACAAAGCCTTGTCACGTGAGTGTCAACAATGACAGTATCTTGTTCAAAACAGTGAGTTAATACAACGTTTGCAGTTTTCCTACCAACCCCAGGAAGTGTTATCAATTCTTCTCTTGTATTAGGAACTTCACCACCAAATTTTTCGCAAAGAAGTACACAAGTTTTAAAAATATGGGAAGCTTTATTCTTATAAAATCCTGTAGAATGAATATCTTCTTCAATTTCTTCGATTGATGTAAGCGTATAAACCGAAGGATGAGGGTATTTTGCAAAAAGTGTTTTTGTTACTCCATTTACACGTTCATCGGTACATTGTGCTGCTAAAATTGTAGCAATTAACAATTCAAAAGGAGTAGTGAAATCTAAGCCGACGTGAATTCCAGCATAGAGTGAATCCAATTGGGAAATAATTTCTATAAATCGTTTTGAATGTGGCATTCTATTTCTTTCCGACAAATTGATTAGTACATAATGAATCCGCAGAAGTTCGATTGTAAACATACGATTGATGGTCGGTTTGAGCTACAACCAAACCATTCGAAACTACCTTTTCAAAAAAGTCAGCATCATCACCATAGAGTAAAGTGCTAAAACCACCAAGTGAAACTACAGTGCTTTTTTTAATAAAGAATGTACCACCTATTACACAATCATCTAAAGCAATCTGTGTCGTTGGATCGTTTTTGTCAGCAACAAACAAATCACCATTAACTTCACATCCTCCATGAAGTAAATCTATTTCAGGATATGAAAGCAACATCTCTTTTCGAGTTTGGAGATGATCAACTTTGTACGTATCATCACTATCTAAAAAAGTAATAAACATACCCGAAGCAGCAAGAATTCCGGTGTTTTTCGAAAGCCCTACTCCTTTGTTAGAATGATAACAATAACGTATCCTTCTATCTTCATTACAAAAAGCTTGTGCAACTCGAAATGTTGTATCGTTACTACCGTCGTCAACTATAATTGCTTCCCAATCGTGTTCACTTTGGTTTAACAACGATTCAATTGCACTTTGAAGTTCAATTGAGCGGTTAAAAGTACAGATGATAACTGAAAAAAATGGAATTTCTTTTTGGTGTACCGGAATCATTTTAAAAGTACGTATAAAACATAAAAAATCTTACTATGGAATTATTAGAGTTTTGGACTGCTTGTTCAACAAATGGAATAGTGTTGACTCAAGAACAGTCGTTTTTATTTGAACGCTTTCATAAAGATTTAGTGTATTGGAATGAAAAAGTAAATCTTATTTCACGAAAAGATACTGAAAATATCTATGTACGACATTTTTTGCATTCCCTAGCGATTTTAAAATATGTTACCCCAATTCAAAAAGCTGCAGTCTTAGATATAGGTACAGGCGGTGGTTTTCCGGGTATTCCTTTAAAAATTGCTCGTCCAGATTTACATTGTACCTTAGTAGATTCAATTGCTAAAAAAGTTCAATCTACTACAATGTTCGTAAATCACTTAGAATTACGAAATACTTCCGTTGTACGTGCAAGGGTAGAAGAATTACGATTTGAGAAAAAATATTTAAAGAAGTTCGACATCATTACTGCAAGGGCAGTTGGATCACTTGTGCATTTGGTAGAATGGACTGCACAATTTTTAAAAAATGGTGGAACATTTGTTTTTCTAAAAGGTGGAAATCTTGACGAAGAAATATCTAACTTTAAAAAGAAATATAACAACTCAGAAGTAAAAGTAATTCCAATTGAAATGCGGGGTTTTCCTTGGTTTCTTGAAGAAGAAAAGAAATTAGTAATCATAAAATTTACAACGAAATACTAAAAGTTGAATTTCGCCAAATTAGAGAATTTTACTAATTTTATAGATGTATTGTTAAAATAGAATGAATATTATAGTAAAAATTTGTATTTTAGTTTTATTACTGCTAAGTTTGAACTTTATAATAACTGATAGATTATATGCTCAAGCGAAAAGTGAGATAACTTTAGGTAGAATAAAATATAATGGGGGAGGAGATTGGTATAACGATCCCTCATCTGATGTAAATCTATTGCAATATATTCGTAAAAACACGAATATATCAGTAAATCCAATATATGAATTTGTTGATATTTCTACTCAAAACATCTTCGGATATCCAATTCTGTTTATAACAGGTCATGGAAATATCTCATTTTCTGATTTAGAAGTCCAACGCTTAAGAGCATATCTTAAAAATGGGGGTTTTTTATACATTGATGATGATTATGGATTAGATGAATCGATTAGAAGAGAAATGAAAAAGGTCTTTCCTGACCAGAAATTTGTAGAATTACCGTACTCCCATTCTATATTTTCCTCTCATTTTATATTTTCTTCTGGTGTTCCTAAAATTCATGAACATGATAATAAACCACCACAAACATTTGGATTGTTTGAAAATGGAAGATTATGTGTTTTGTATACATATGAATCTAATCCAAGTGACGGATGGGCAGACCCAGATGTTCATAACACTCCTCAAGATAGAAGAGAGTTGGCATTGAAATTTGGTACCAATATTGTTGTTTGGGCATTAAAAGACCGCTCAAATTAATTTAATAAGTAGAATTATATGACTATAGAACAAACAGTTGAAGAACTAGTAATCACACTTCAACGATGCAAAAACATAATTGAAGTTAGAGAAGAAGTTGGGTTTGTAATTAATACTCTCGTCTTAGATGAGTATACTTTGCAAATTCTTCAAGGTATTTATGGTGCTAAGAATATGGAAGAAGTTAAATCAAAAGTAAATAATCTTATCTTTGAAATTAACCTAGATATTCGTACTAATTTTAATTTTAACAATGTAAATCGATGGAACGAAAACAATTATTCGTTTGTCCCTTTAAAACAAGATGACTTAG
>JBDNFX010000183.1:0-7676 GCA_041689575.1 Kapaibacterium sp. (SeqCode) | reverse complement strand
ACCGTTTTGATCCTTGATCTTAATTTGACCTTCAGTAGCATTAGAAGCCAAGCTATACCCCATTTTAACAGCTTTTTCGCCATCAAAAGAAAGGGCATTCCCTAGAACTTTTGCTTGTTTCCCAATTAATCCTGGTAACCCGATATTCGTTAAAGATTGAGTTAAGGAAATATTCGCTTCTAATTGTTTTTCCATTAAGCCTCTAATAGAAGCCATTTGTTCCAACGATGAGAATTGAGCTAATTGAGCGGCAAACTCAGATCCACTCTGTGGTTCTAACGGGTTTTGTGCTTGAAGTTGTTTGGTTAACAAAATTAAAAATTCATCTCGTCCCAATTCCTTCTTTGCTACTCGTTGAGGTGGTTTCCATGGGTTAAATATGGAAGAAGTGCCTTCAACTGATTCTGTCATTTGAGCCTTTCATTACTTTATTAAACATATTCTTCAATTATTGAACTTCCTTCGCCAAATTGACGAGATTGTACTTCTTCAACAATATCATTTTCCGTATTCGTAGATTGATGTTGTTGTTTTTGGTGTTGCTGTTGTTTTTCCAATTCTTGTTGTAACGATTGGTTGTCAGAATTCTGCGAAGAAACAAACGTATCTCCTGAAGGTGCAGTTGTCAGAAACATTTCAGAAGGTTTAAAGAGAATATCAATTTTTTCTACAAGTATATTTGTAGCTTTCAATTGTTCTTTTAACACATCAATTTGTTTTTCAAGCAAAGGAACTGATTCTTTTGTAGAAGTTTCAATAGCAATAGTAGCATTATTACCTTTTAGATCTATTTGAACTGTAACAGAGCCTAACTGTTCAGGGTTTAGCGAAAATGTTGCTTTTGAACCTGCAGAAGTTTTCTCGGCAGTAAACTCCTTTATTATTGCTTGAGGTAATTCTTCTATGGTAACTTGTTGTGGAATATCTGTTTTCACTACTGTTGTTATCGGCTGAATTAAATTCTTTGCTGATACTGTTTGATTTGCAATCGAAATATTTTCAAAAACAACTTCTTCATTTCCAGAAACTACAGATTCTTTCTCTACAATGGGTTTAGTATCATTTAATGAAACTTTAGGAACTGAAACTGATTCTTTTGTAATAGAATCCATTATTTTAGATTCAACTATTTCAACATTTTCTTTAGGAATTGGAGTAATTGACCCTTTCAATTCAGAAACTGGATTCGTTTCAGTTTTGGTAGAATTTTCTACTATTTGTGAGCTTTTCTGCTTTATAGATTCTACTCTTTGCAAAACAGATGATATTTCTTTGTTTATCTGTGAATCTGAATTTGATTTAGAAGTAGGAATTTCCGATTTATTCAATACGTTTGGTTGAGTTTTCGGAATTTCTTGAAAGTTAGTTGTAGTTTTGTTTTCTGAACTGATTAAATTTGAAGCTACTTCTACTTTAGGCGCTTGGATAGGAATTGTTTGATTCTGATTGTTCAAAATGAGTACTTCAGTTTTTGGAACATTTGTTGTAATTGTTCTTTGAATTTCGGCTCCAATTTTAGGTGCAAGTGTTGGAGTTACATTTTCTTTAGTACCTACTGTTTCCTTTGAAGCAGTTTCAGGCTTTTGGGTAACTTTTGAAGTTTGAATTGGAATTTTCACCAAAAGGGATTCTATTGGAGTACCATCTTGATCTGCTTTTTGGATTAATTGAGATACTGTAGTTCGAATGTTTTCACTTCTAAGACTATCGTCCTTTTGTGCTTCAAGTACTTGCGGTAATGCCGGTTGAACTACCAAAGTTTTCTTCTCAACAACAGTTTCAACTGTTATCTGCACTGGGTTCGGTTGAGATTGAACTATTTGTCTAATATTGTTTTCACGTTGTTGAACGGTAGCATTCTTTGAATCTGGAGAATTTACAGATTGAACAGTAGTTGTGAATATCTCAATAGTTTTTGCCAATGATTCATATTCATTAGGAGTAGTAGCAGATTTCAAATCTGATGTAGGATTTGCTAGCACATTTCCTTTGTTTTTAGATAGTTCTTCGGTCACAAAAACAGATTCACTATTCTTTGAAACTGAATTATATGAAATTTGTTGGAATGTATCAGAAGTAAAATCTTCGAAATTTTTGTCAGGAGTTTTGTTCGAAACCACTGTATCTTTTTTGAAACGAAAAGCAGATTTTTCAGTTTGAATCACTTTTGAGGAGTAATCAGAAACAATATTAGATTGTGTGTTATCTTTTTCAATTTTTTGTTCAAGTTTGTTTTGAACAGGTTTTGTAGGTTCGATAACATCAAATGTTTTCTTTTGAGGTTCTAAATTAACTTCACTTGAAGCAAGGATATTAGGCAAACTTTTAGAAGTAACGTTACTCAAAAGGGTATTAACAACTTCTTTGTTTTCAACTACAGAGGAAGCTTTTGGAGTAGAAAGATTTTCCGATACAAATGGTTCTTCTTCTTTGGTTGCAAACATTCCTGGGTTTGAAGTAACTAATCTATCAACTTCAGAAATAGGTAATGTAACGGTAATAAAAGTTTGTTGAGAAGGTGAACGTTCTATTCCCATTCGCAAACCTTGAACAGATTGAAGCATTGAAGAAAGTGATGGAGAATTTTTCTTTTCAGGAACAACCGTACCAAATGGTTTTATTCCATTATTTTCGTTTGAAGTTTCAGTTACTGATTGAATTGGAGTTTGCGGAAGTACCGTAGGAATGTTCTCTATTTTTTTTGGATTTATAGTGTTGGTTGAAATCTTACTACTTTCAACAATTGAAATCAATGGTTCTGTTACATTTTTTGGAGTAGAAATAGTTTCAGTTTTCTCAACAGTTGAAGTATTACTTGTTTTTGTTGTTTCTGAATTTGAACCAGCGACAAATTGATTGGTATTTGTTTTAGTAAATTCATTCTCTTCTTTAGAATTAACCTGTTTTGAAACAAGCAAATTAGAACCTATCCCAATAGCTTCCTTTTGGTTTTGAAGAAAAGAGGAAGTGTTTACAACTTGATTTATAGAAGAATCTGAACGACTAAGTTGTTCTATTTTGGATTCACTTTTATTCACCTCGTCTATTATCGATCCTTCAACAGACTTTATTTTTACATTTGGAACTGAAACCGATGAATTTGTAGAAGCAGTGAAAATTGACGGTACGAAAAGTTTACTTTGTTCATTTGGTTGGGTGTTTTCTTGTCCATCTGGTAGTGAAACTTCTACATCTCTGACAACAATAATTAATGAACCAAATAAAGAAGCATCTACATTTTGTCCGGGAAGTACTTGTTTTGAATCTTTTTGAATATCTTCTGTAGGCAATTGTTCTTGCGAAAGTTGCGATTCTAAGACTTGTGCAAACGAAGTTGTAGGCAAAGAACTTTCTAAAGCTTTTTTGGCTTTTGTCAACGAAATACCATTAACTTCAGATACAGTAGTATTAGAAGTTTGGATCGAAGGTACTATTTTAGAAAATTCAGCCATACTTTATAAAGTTGGAGGTACGCCTAATTGAATAATTGCTGCTGAACGTTCAGCATTCATTTGGTTCACTACATTTGCTGCAGATTTTTTTTTCATTAATTTTAAAATTGTCGCAGCATCACGAACATCTAATTCTTCTAAAATTTTAGCAACTTCAATTGGCGATGCTTTTTCGTAAACTTTTGCAAACGATACAAGATTTGCATATGTTAATGAATCTTGTCTTTTGGTAATCTGGCTAATATTAGCCTCACTACGCTTTGAAAGTGTGTCAATTTTAGCCAATGCCGAATTTGTTAACCCTTTGTAATAGTCTACAGAATCCTTCCAATTCACTGAGGGAATCTTTAAAGAACTATAAAATTGGTTGTATACTTTCTTACTAGAAAGTAAAATTGTCTTTTGATATTTTTGCGAACTATCAATTTGCTGTTCAATACGAAATTTGGGTAGTCCAATTATTTCCGGATTCGTTTTACTCAGGTATACAACTCCTGCCAATAACCCAAAAAGAGTAATGGTAGAAACAACAAGTAATATGACTATTTTTTGTTGATCAAGTTGCGGTAACATAGAGAATAACTACTTCAAAAAAACTACTAAATCTTCGTTTGTTTATTTCTTATAGCAATTTGTTGACCAATTTCGTCGAGGAAGTTCTGTTCTTCCTTATCTAGGTGAATTTTATGGGCTAAAAGCTTCTTTTCTTTGAGTTGAAGAAATATTTTTTCGTCTTGTGTAGCGATAATTAAAGCCTTTTGACGAACGGAAGCAATTTCGTTTAATTGGATGAGTTTTTTTTCAAAAGTAGTAATTTTTTGAATTATTGAAGTTTGGTATTGCCATTGGTGAAAAAGTGAATCAGCAGATTGTTTTCCTAATTGTGTATTAGATTCTTGTAATATGGTAACTTCATTTTGAAGTTCTGAAATTGATGAATTAACATCGTTGATTTGTTCAATGATTTGTGCTAAATGATCTTTCGATTGTTGTACTGCATAGGTCTTTAGTCGTAGGGCAGATTCTAATTCGAAAATAAATCTTTTTGCCATTAATACTAACCTAAAATTTGTTGCAATTGTTCAACAGAAACGGAAAAAGGAACTTGTTCATCTATTCCTTGTAAGAGAAATGGTTTTAACTTTTCATTTAATTGAATGGACTGATCCAATTTTGCATTTGTACCCGACTGATAAGCGCCAATTGTTATGAGATCTTCTGATTCACGGAATCTCGAAAGTGCTTCTCTGGCACGTTGAGCATTTGCAAGGTGTTCAGGTTCACAAATGTCTTTCATCACTCTTGAAACAGATTCTAATATATCTATAGAAGGATAATGATTTTGTGAAGCCAACCTTCTCGATAAAACAATATGACCGTCTAATATGCCTCGTGCTGCATCGGCAATTGGTTCGTTAAAATCATCTCCTTCAACAAGAACTGTATACAAGGCAGTAATAGAACCTCTATCTGATGTTCCTGCTCGTTCCATTATCTTTGGTAGCAACGAAAATACAGAAGGTGTGTACCCTTTCGTTGCTGGGGGTTCTCCAATTGTTAGCCCTACTTCACGTTGTGCCATTGCAAGACGAGTAATTGAATCCATCATCAATAGAACATTAAATCCTTCATCTCTGAAGAACTCTGCTATGGTAGTGGCAACTAAAGCAGATTTGATACGAACTAAGGCAGGTTGGTCGGAAGTAGCAACAATAATAATTGCTCTTTCCATTCCTTTTGGTCCAAGTTCGTTTTCAATAAATTCTTTTACTTCCCTCCCACGTTCTCCAACTAAACATATTACAGAAATATCTGCTGTGGTGTTTCTGCTGATCATTCCCATAAGTGTGGATTTCCCTACACCAGAACCAGCAAATATTCCCATTCTTTGCCCTTTCCCAATACTCAAAAAACCATCAATTGCTCGAACCCCAGTTTGAAGTGGTTCTTCTATTCGTTTTCTTGTCATTGGGTTTGGAGGTTTTGCGTAAACACTTCTATATTCACTTACTTCTGGTTTTGGAAGACCGTCAATTGGATTTCCTAAACCATCGAGTACTCTACCTAACAACTTATATCCAACTCCAACGCTTAACGGATACCCAGTAGAAACAATTTCTGTTCCCGGAGATATTTCGGACAAATCTCCAAGAATCATTGAAAGGATTTTGTTGTTTCGAAAGCCTACAACTTCGGAAATACCAAGTTCGGTACCATTTCTTGAACGTAGTACGCACACTTCACCAAGTGATGCTTGTGGACCATCACTTTCTAAAACTAAACCGACAACTTGAGTTATTTTACCAATTGTTTGAAATGTTGTAACAGAAGAAATTACTTTGGCATATTTGGAAATTAAGTGCTCTGAAGTAATCATTTTTTGTTATTCTATTGGTGGATTCGACTGAAACTCATCATTCAATGCATTTGCAATGCTATCGAGTTGAGTTTTTACTTGAGCATCTATTGTCCCTAAAGCGGTATCAACAACACAACCACCTTCTTGAATACTGGGATCTGCTATTATAGTAATTAACTCTGGTCTAACTTTCGTAGCATCAACAAGTGTACTTTTTGCTTTTTCTAAAGCTTCAACATTCGTAGGATGTAGGCGTAGGGTAATACTTTTTGCTCCATCGAGCATACGAATAGCATTAATTGCTGAAGTAAGAATTACTTCTCCTGCGTTTTCTTTAATTTCGCGTTGGAGAATCTTTTCAGCGATAATGACAGCAAGTGAAATAGCAGTTTTTTCCATTTCTTCATACGCATCTTGAAATTCTTGTAACAACTGCGATGACATAATGGTATCAAAGTTTTTAACCCATTGAAGATGCTGTTCCATTTCGTCAAGTAGCATTGCTTTTGTTACATTCTTACCATCGGTTAAACCATGGTCATAACCTTCTTTACGAGCAGATTCAAGATCTGCAAGGCGTTGCTTTTCTTCTTCTTCAAGTCTGCTTGTTAAAAGTTCTGATTCAGAAGCTTCAGGAACGGCAGAAACAAAATCTTCAAATGTATTTACAGGATTATCGCGAGAATAGAGTAATTCTATTTTCTTTAATCTGTTGTGTATAGTTATTGAATGTGATGACATTAAAACAGCTTTCTTAGTAGAATCAGGTATTAAACAAAGACGTCTTCTTTACCACGACCAGTGATAACAATTTCTTCTTGTTCTTCTAATTGTTTCACTACGTCAACAATTCTCATCTGGGCAGCTTCTACATCTTTTAGTTTTACTGGTCCCATAAATTCGAGTTCTTCTTTAATGGTTGCAGAAGCTCGCTCGGACATATTCTTAAATATTTTGTTTTTAATTCTTTCATCGGCAGCTTTTAATGCAAGTGCTAAATCTTTTTTATCAACTGAACCAATGATTTTTTGAATACCTTTATCATCAATAGCTGCAATATCTTCAAACAAGAACATTAAACGTTTAATTTCTGCCGCTAAAGCAACATCTTTTTCTTCAATACTTTCTAATAAACTTTTTGCTTGAGCATTATTCGATTTATTCAAAATTCCTGCAACAATTTGAGCTCCACCAGTCGCAGATAAATTTTGAGATAAGGTGGCTTCCGCAATTTCGTCAACCACTGATTCAATTTCGGAAACTAATTGTGGCGAAACCTTACCTAGGGTAGCAATTCTGATTAATACGTCAGAACGTAACTCATCTGAAAATTCTCCAAGAACTTCAGCTGTTTGATCAGTAGGTAAATGAGATAATATGAGAGCAATAGTTTGAGGATGTTCTTTACCTAAGAACGAAGCTAATTGTTGTGGATCTGCTTTTTTCAAGATATTGAAACCACGAACCGTAGTTAACATTTTTATACGTTCAATTATTTCGTGAGCTTTTTCAAGCCCATATGTTCGCTCTAAAAGGTGCATTGCATAGTCTAAGCCACCTTCAACTGCATACCCTTGTGCAGTTATCATTTGATAAAACTCTTCAATAACCATTTCTAAAACACCGGGACGAATATCGCGCATATTGGTGATTTCTAAGGCAATAAGTTCAACTTCCTTATCGTCGAGCTCACGAAAAATTCGTGATGCTAGATCAGGTTCAAAAGACATAAGGAGTATTGCTACCTTTTGTCTTCCAGTAAGTTGTTCATATCGGACTTCTCTACCAATAGCCATTAAAATTTTATATTCGAAAATTTGTAGAAAGATAGAAGGGACAAAGTTCTATCTTCGTCGATCTTCTGT
>JBDNFX010000182.1:0-4036 GCA_041689575.1 Kapaibacterium sp. (SeqCode) | reverse complement strand
TAACATGAAACCAATTGAAACCGTTCTAGGGCGTTGATATAAACCTTGAAAATTTATAACATCCTTTACATATTGTTGATATCCACGATATACTTCTTGCTGAGTATTTACTCCATCACGGTTAAAATCAGTATCTATAGAATATAGTCTTTTTCCAAATGTGTCGTATTGATCAGAACGAACTGTTTCTGGTCTATTCGCATCCGCAACTTCAAATAGGGGACTGCTTGAGAAATCGCCTAATTGTCTATTCCTGTTTACTCCATCAAAATCAGGACTTCCTGTTCTAGCAAATAATGAAGTAGCCACAGTTCTATTTACGACATTAAAAATGTCTGCAAAAAGTGTTATTGACATATCTCCAACTCCATCTCCCATCAGATCTTTTAAGAAGAATTGACGATTAAATCTAATATCAAATCCATTAAAGAATGCCGGTTGTCTTTCACCATTAAACTCACCAATTTGAATTCCATTAAAATTCAACTTAGTGTAAGGTGTACCCGTCCTGAAAGTTCCTAATAAGTTTAATGAAGAGTTTGCTAATGGTCTTACTCCAAAAACTTCAGGTCCTTCATCTTTCATAAAGAAGAAGGTAATATCACCGTTTATACGGTGAGTAATATCTGTTGATAATGCATACTCCGTTAGTGGAAAAGTATTTTTACCCGTAAATGGATCTACACTAAACGTTGCATTTAAATTTGAACCAACATTTGAAGCAGTTCCTCTTGCAGATGCAAACGTATAGTTTACACTTGTCGCAAAATTATTACTTGGTCTTTTACGTAAAGTAAACTCTACTCCACGAGTAGAACCATATTCACCAACAGAGAATTCAGAATAAGCATCAGGTACTGTAGGAATATAACGAACACCTACTTGATTGTAAATATCTTTGAAGTATGCCGTTACATCAAAAGCAAATTCATCATTTACTTGGAGATTATACCCTACTTGATATTGGTTCGTTCTTTGTACATCTATGTTTGGATCTCCTAATGCTTGGTTCCCACGAAGACGAGTGGTATTAAAACCATCATACATATTTGTTGGTTGTGGCATTTGATAGAAAATTCCATAACTTACACTGAATACTGAACGTTCTGTAATTGGGTAAGATATAAACAACCTTGGTGAAACTTGAAATTTGGGAGTAGCCTGACTAAACAATGTATCAGAAGCATCAATAGGAATAAAGCTAGAAATTGCACTACTTCTTCTGGCTAATGTATTTGAATTTATATAATCAAAACGAAGTCCTGCATTAACAATAATGCCTTTGTATGAAATTTGATCTTGTACGAAACCAGAAGCAGTTATAGGAGTAAATGGTTTTGAAGTTTTTTCAACTGCTTTAGGATCGGAAACATACGGATTTCCTCCCCATTTATCAGTATATACATCATAGAATGCATTTGCATCCCAAGGTAAATTATTTGCGTGTCTATGTAAAGTAAACATTCTTGTTTCGAACCCAGCTTTTATCATGTGAGATACTTCTTCAGATTCTAAACGTAGATTATAATTTCCATCTAATTGAATAAAGTTTGTAGTTCTAAATTCGAAACCTTCTGAATTTCCATGGCTTAAGAAAAATTGTCGCAAACCATAAGGATTAGTACTTCCTGTTGCATCACCAGGACCTTCAATATACCCTGTTAATGGATTTCTTGTAGGTCTATTTCCAATTAGGAAACCATCTACTGTTTTCGATTCCTTTGTTATTGAGGTATATGGATCAATTAATCTGTCTCTTCCACTGACTAAGCTTACTTGTCCTTGAGCATCTACAGGTCCTACTGCGAACTTATCTTCAGGATACATTGGATTGAATCCAGTAAACAAAGAAGGTGTTGTTTGGGTTGGATCAGCATAACGACCAAACTCTCCAGTATTGTTATTTGTGGAAACAGTAAACTCGTAAAAACTATTTTCTGTTAAGGTTTGGTTTAACCGAACAAAAGCATTATTGAATATTGATTGACCAAAACCTTGTTTAACTCTTGATTCGGGAACAAATATAGAGTCTCCATTTTTAAAACCGTTCCCTTGTGAATACAACCAACCCCAACCAGCATCTTCTTGTGCTATTAGCGACCACTGACCACCAATTGTAAGGTTAATCCCTGAGGCAACATTGATTTTTAGGCGAGGTAATAACGTATTTTCATAACGTGGATTATTATAGATACCTAAGTTATTGTTCCAAGGGTCAATTACTTGAGTGTTAGCACTATTGTTTCCAGTGAAGTCAAATCTTGAACTTAAAAAGAAAGTTGAACCTTCTAAAAAAGGTAGTGGACCACCAACATTAACTTCATAAGAACTATTTTTAGGATCTGCATTTGTTAAACCGTTATCGTAAGCACCATTTAATGCTCCAACTTGTGTTCTATATCGTAAAACTGCTTCTACTTTATCTGTTCTACCCGTTTTAACAACAGTATTAACAATACCACCCATAGCATTACCATATTCTGCTGCAAATGAACCAGTAAGTACTTGAACTTCTTCAACAGCAAAATTAGATATATTTGAACCAGCTGTTAAACCTCCAGAAATCTGATCACCAACATCAAGTCCATCTACACGAACTTGGGTTTCTGTCGCACGTGAACCACGAATTACAAAACCACCACCTGCATTCAATACACCTGCTTGTAAAGATACAGTTCCAACAACGTTTTCTCGAGCCAAACGTATATTATCTTTTCCTTCAATGTTTCTATTTGAACCAACATTGGTTTTAGAAACCATTGGTTTGTTCGCAGAAGCGTCAACATAGACTATTTTAGTCTTAACATCTTTAGGCTTTAATGTTACTGAAATATTTTCAGTAGCATCTGCTGAAATACGAACTTTAAAAAATTCATCAGCATACCCAACACCTGAGATTTTGACGGTGTAGGACCCTGCAGTGATTTTTAAAACTGCGAAACGCCCATTTGCTTTTGAATAAGCACCTAATGTAGTTCCTTCAATTTTTACTGTTGCTCCAACCACTGGTTTTCCGTCTTTGTCGGAAATTGTCCCAGTTAATACACCAAATGTACCAGCTTGAAGAAGTAAAGGAATAAGAACAAACATGGGTATGGCAAAGAGTAGAATTCTACGAATCATACCTTATAACTCCATTAATCATTATATAAATTAGTAATTGTATCTTTAGAAAGAAAGAATCTTGTTTAGCAACGAAAACAGTAATATGGGTACAAATTACACTTTTTTTGCTTTTTTTCCTAATGATAAAACAAACAAGGGTAAAAAAAGTTACACACCAAAAAATCTAATTAACACTTTCTTGTATGAAATTTCAGTGATGCAATGTTTTTACTTTGAAAGAGTGTATATTTGTAAAACAATCATCTATGAATAACTATGAGATCTATTTTCTTTTTCGTTTTACTTTCAGTATTACTTTCAGCGACAAATTTACTTTCTCAAATCAAAAAAAAGCCTACTTTTTCTAATGTTTATGCAGAAGTTGAAATTGGTGGTGGGTTAACAGGATCAGTTCCTTTATCACTTCCACCACAGTTTACGGCAGGGCTTACAGTTGGTTATAGAACTTCTCAACGAGTTTCGTATGCTCTTGCTTTAGATTTCCATCTATTGTTTTTTGATAGAGTGCAACTCAAGGCTGAACATCCTGATATTTGGGATGGCTTACGTACTTCTGTGGTTCAGGGTGATAGTTTACTTCCTTTATTCTTAGGGAATGCAACGGCAAAAGTCCGATATCGTTTTAACCCTTCACCGAAAGAACCTTCATTTTTTACTTCCATAGGTGCAACAGCGTTTTCAACAACAACAACGAAACTTACTATAGAATCGCAAAAAGGTATTCGAGAAATTCCTCAGAACATTACACTTTCGTATGGTAGTACTGCAGAATTTGGTGTAGATATTCCTGTTATGTCCGATTTTGCGTCTATTCAGGCTGGTATTGAATGGGGCGTTGCTCTCTATCATAAATCTGCGTTTGGATTTACTCCTTACGTTTTTTCTGCCAAGGTTGGGGGGCAAATTAATT
>JBDNFX010000181.1:0-9293 GCA_041689575.1 Kapaibacterium sp. (SeqCode) | reverse complement strand
CTATGTCTATATCTATATCAATATCCATTCCTTTATCTGTACCAATAGCACATTCTAAATCTAAAGGAAAAAGTATGTGGCTTAAAACTGCATCTTTATTATTTTTAGAAACATCATTTACAAATGTTTTCCAAAATTGTTCTAATTTAGTTATTTGATCTTGAGTTGGTTCATCTGTTTGAGCAGTTACGGTATGAACAAACATAAAAAATGTAATAATAAAAACTGATTTAATGTTCATAGTTATTTAAATGAAATAGATGTTGCAATTGCAGTTTTTAATAGCTCTAAGTAATCATTTTTAGGTATTTCAATGGCACCTAAACGTTCCATGTGTGGATTTATAAATTGTGAATCTAACAATAAGAAACCACGTTCACGAAGTCTATTTGTTAAATGAACAAAAGCTACTTTCGATGCGTCCGTTTTGCGAGAAAACATTGATTCACCAAAATACGCACCATTTATACAAACTCCGTACAATCCGCCTACTAATTCACCTTCAAACCAAGTTTCTACACAATGAGCATAGCCTTGGAGATGTAATCTGGTAAACGAATCAATAATTTCTGGAGATATCCAAGTTTCTTCTCCATTTCTAAATGCACACATTTTCATAACGGTTTCAAAATTGCTATCAATACGAATTTCAAATATCTCTTTTTCAACCACTTTTCGTAATGATTTCGAAACAATAACTCCATCTAAAGGAATTACTGCTCGAGGATTTGGAGAATACCACGATATTTCGCCTTGAGCAGTTTCTGCCATTGGGAAATAGCCAGTCGAATAGGCTTCTAATAATACTTCTGGAGTTAATTCTTTAGGGAACATTCTATACCTTTCAATTAAATTGGAGTGGCAATTCTACGAATGTATGGTATTGATTTTTTTTCACTAAATATCTGTTGATCTGTTTTAAAAGGAACATTCCATTCTGTATCATCTACCTCTTTTACAGAAAAATATGGGGTTGATTCCAATATTCCCATTTGATACTTATCAACTTCTGGAACATCTGTTGCTAAAGAAAGTGTCCCATTTGGTTTTAAAACCCTATGAAATTCTTTTAACAATTGTTCAGAAAATGCTCTTCGTTTGTAATGTCGTTTTTTAATCCAAGGATCGGGAAACAAATATACAATTTGAGAAATAGATGAGTCTTTAATAAATGGAAAACCATTTACTGCAGAATAATACTTTGCAAAACAATTTGTTATTGATTCACCTTTTGCGTAGTTGTTTATCCATTCAACGACAACATGTCTAACTTCAACACCCAAAAAGTTTCTTTCAGGTTGCAAATTAGCCCAGTTCAACAATAAACCTCCGCGTCCGCAACCGACATCTAAAACATCTGGAGCAATTGGGTTTTCGAATAGTTCACCCCAATTAATTATTTCTTCTATTTCAGGATAAAACAGTGGAGTTACTAAATGTGATTCTAACGTCATATACAGCGAAGGGTTGGTATGATGTCGTAATCTAGCTAAGGGATATTTTTTAAAATCTATTTCTATTGCCACTATTCTTCTACTGGTGTTTCTATAATAATTTGTACTGTCCGAGAGTATGATCTTCCTTCTGCAAGATCGTTATTATACAATTGTTCGTCCGAACCAATTGCTTTAATAGTAACTTGCGAATCTTCTAATCCTAAGAAAGATTTTACGGCTTCACAACGACGTTTAGCTAAGTCTCTATTATATTCAGGCAATCCTTGTCTGTCGGCATACCCTGCAATGGTAACAGTCGACTTTGGTTTGATTGCATCGCGAATCATTAGACCAATTGCTCTGTTTTCGGCACTTAAATCTGCTTTGTTGAAATCAAACAAAATCAAAGAATAACGTTCAATTCTTTTGTCGTCTTTCATTTCAAAACGTTTTTTACGAATTGTTAACTGTTGAATTGTAAGTGTTTGTTTTGTTTGATTTTTTACTCCCTTAACATCGCCAACGGATAATGTAATAACAGCTTTTTCATCGAGAAGCGGAACTGGTTCTTCTAAAAGATTCCATAATATTTTATCAGGAGTAGCATTTTTACCCTGAATATTTCTTATTGATTTATCTTGCTGAGCAACATCAACTTCCCATGATTGAATGCCTACTTCAGATTGTGCTGAAGGTAATATTTCAATTGTTGGTGGTGTAGCCGATTTTGTAACAGTACGAAGTTTTAAAGGTTGCAAAATATCGAAATTATTTGAAACTAACTCAATTCTTCTATTTTCTTCTTGCCCATCTTGGGTAGTATTATTCGAAGGTTTTGATGGTAAATTTTGTGACTTCGTTTGAATTCTTGAAGGTTCTATTTGCCATACGGTTGTCAAATAATTTTTAACAGATTCAGCTCGTTCAGATGAAATTACTTTGTTTTTTCCTTCTTCTCCAATGGTATTATTATGTCCAGTTACGGTAATTGTAGAATTTGGTTTTGCTTTCATCCTAGAACCAACAATGTTTAATAACTGAGAATGGACATCCAAAGTTATCCGAGGTAGGGCATTTTCATCAAAAGTAGACGTTTCTTTATTTGAAATAGATTTTTGATTCGAAGAAGTTAACGAAGAAGAATTTTCTTGGAAAAATATTTGTGGAAGTAATGGAAACAACTCAATTTGTTCTGTTTCTTCAATCACTACTTGTGGGTTTTTTGTTTTACTTCCGTCTGGATTTATTCCATTGTAATCTAAAGACAAAGTAATTGAAGATTCTTTAGGAATAATTCTTTTATATTCTTCAAAGATTAGATATCGAGTTAATTCTAACTCTTCTGAATTAATATATTCTTTTTCAATTTTTTCATTTACTTTTATGACCACTTCAGATTTTGCACTAAAATCTTCAACAATGATAGTATCTCTATAAAATAGCGTATCGCTTTTAATTACTTTTTCAATTGGAGGTAAAATTCCAAACAAAGCAGTTGCCCCAAATTGTAAAGTTGAAGGCTTCCAATCTACTGCAGAAATGGAAGTAAATGCATACTGATACCGAATTTCGGGATTAATTGAATTAAATTTTCCTATTGGTAATTTATAAGACAAACCAACTAATCCTGTGATGAAAAGTGAAGTTGCATCGGGAATAGCTTGATTGACAAATTCATTTCTTATAGTTCGACCGTCTGAAAAGGTAGAAGAACTTGGGGTAATTAATTGTTCGCGTTGATCGAATTGAGCACCTATAGGAATACCTGCAGAAATTCCAACTTGACCAAATAGGTTTGGAATGAAAATTTCTTTTCTAATACTGGGTTCAATTGTTAACAACTGAATTCGAGAATCTATAGTATGTTCTACTATTGCAGTTTGAGTAATTGTATCAAATGGTGCAGTTGTACTTCGAACTAATGTATTTCCAATAGCTTCTGTTTGCTTTAATGCAGCTCCAACACTAGAAAGCCCAATTCTCGCTTCAAACAAAAAATCATCTTGAATTGGTAACTGAACAATCCCGCCATAGGCTAAACCAAAACCTGTCCCTGAAGAAAATTGTGGGCAACAATTTGGGAATGTCCCTAATTGAGTAAAGCTAGCAGAATGCATATTGTAATTCCCTAAAAGATATGCACCAACATACATAAATGGTTTGCGTTCTTTATCAGAAATTCTTTGACTAAATACTGAACTAAAGACAGTTACAAATAGGAAAAGAACGAGAAAACTAAGGCTTCTAAGTTGTTGCATTATCGTACAATATGTAATGGATAGCTAAATAGTTGTGTAGGAGTTTGAAGAACAATTCTATAAACACCATTTGAAAAGAGAGAAACATCGAAATTATGTTGAAGTGTAGGTATTCCGCTTGATACTAAATTACTTTCTAATAAAATAGATTCTCCAACTATTTTACCAGTTAAATCTAAAATTGAAATTCTATGTTCTCCTACTTCACGAGGTTGAAAGTCAATTACAACGGATGAATTTGAAGGATTTGGGTGTAATATTGCTGAAATTATTGTTGAATTTAACAATAATCGTTGTCCACCTGCTTGACAAATAGATAAATCTAATACTCCAGGTATAATTGAATCTAAACTTACACCTTTCCAAGAAACAGATTCAAACAATATTGGAGCAACTTCTGTTTGACCAAGTAATATATCCCCAACAATTTCTGTTAAAACTACATTACTTTGATTTTGAATAACAAAACCAGTTATTATAAAATCGACTATTCTTTTGTTTCCAACTCTCTGAATAGATCGGAGTGTACCATTGGTAATACCAGTTGGAAAAAACATAGTCGCTTCAAAACTTACTCTACAAGATAGAGTATCTGTTAGTGTTGCTACTGAAGATATATTTTTAACAGTTAAATTTAAAGGTACGCGATAATTTTTCAACGAAGGGTCTGCATCTTGAATTAGGGGCAATTTTAAAGAAGCTCGAACTGGGTTGACTCCTGTTCCACGAATAGGGATATTGACTGTTGTAGAACAATATGCATTCTTAACCACAAATCGAACTGTATCATTGTATACTATTGGATTAGGACCTTGAGGAGTAAAACGAGCATCGAATGTTTCTGTTTGTCCTTGGTTTAGAACTACAGGGAATGTTGTTGGTGCTATTGGAGTAACAACAAACGAATTAAAATTATGAGATAAACTTGTAATAGATATTTGACTATTTCCATTGTTCGTTATCGTTAATGTAGTCGCAGATTGTTGAGTAATTGTAATATTACCAAAATCATAAAAACCACTGTTACTTAAATCGAAGGATTCATCAACAACTTCATAAAACATTGCATATGATCCACCTGAATAATTTGGATCATTCGATACAATTCGTAAAGAATCTTGATCTAATGTTGGATTAAAAACTTTATTTGGTTGAAATACTCTAATTATTACTCTAATTGAATCACTAGGGGCTACAACAACAGAAGTCGGGCTGACAACACTAAAACGTGTAGAACCACTAAACTGTAAAGAAGATATAAGTAAATCTGCACCGCCTATATTTTTTATAAAAATAGTATCTAATTTTGAAACCGTATCACAAGGGGGAGCAAAGTGAATTAGTTTTGAAGAAATTGAAGATATAACTGGCGAAGGAAGTATTTGAATGATATTCCAAGATGTTTGGGTAAATGTTCTATTAGGAACTGCCAAAAACAAATCTTGAGAAGGAGATACATTTCCAACTGTGGTAGAAAAATAATATGTACTATCAGTGCCGGGTAATGTTACAGGTAATGCCCAATCACCGTTGGCATTAAATGATGACAATAAAGTAAATTCTGGTTGTGAAGGATGCGCAATATATACTTCTACTAATCCACTTGCATTTCCTCGAAGCGTAAAAGAACGAGATTGAACAAACCGAGTTGAATCTGTATATATTCCTGTTGTTGATGAAGCTGTAGTAAGTGTATTTACAGTTGATGCAATAGGACCATCTTTTCGATATCTACCTGATGAGCCTACAAATTCTCCATCTCCACCAATTATGCTTACATTGCTTGCTGAGATAGCAATTCGAGCTCCAAGTATAATATTTCCACCTGAACCTCCACCACCTCTACCACTTGAAGAAGCACCGCCATTACCACCATTTGCGTTTATATTTAAACCGTTTAATTCAAATGAATGAACAGAAATCGCTCCTCCACCTCCACCTCCACTACCAGAAGATGTCCAGTTCACAAAATTTCCTTGTGGGTTACCTGAAGCTCCACCAGAACCACCAGATAATGGGATAATCTGTGAATTTCCATGTGCTTTACCACCAGATACTCTGAAACCTATTCCATCGATAACATTTCCACCGGAACCACCACTTTGATTTTGTCTATTACCAGATCCACCACCAAAACCACCTATCATATCACAAGTTGAGCCATCGTTACAACCTTCTCCACTTGTTCCAAATGGATGCCCAGTTCCACCGCCTGAACTTTCGAATCCAGTCGTTATTCCGCCTAGAGTACCATTTATCGAAGAACCTCCGAATTGAGCAGTTGGATTTACTAATCCTGAACTTACACCACCATTTTGATATGTATTTAAGCCCGGTTCATTTTTACCACCACCACCACCACCTGTGAAACCACTTCCACCAACATCACCTAAACAAGGAGTTCCTATTAAACCACGGTCGCAAAAACGTCCACCACCACCACCACCACCGGGACCACCATTACTATTTTGACCACTTACATTAAGAATTGTTCCAACGGCATTTATTCTACCAGTACACAAAAGGGTAAAAGGTAAGAACCCTTGGTTACCAAGAAGGAAAGGATCGCAATCTATGGTAGAAACTGTATATGTATCTGGAGCAAAATTTGCATCTGCAATAATCATAGCACCCCTTGGTGAACGAAGACCTAATAAACCTTGTCCTAAAACGCGTTCAGGAATTGCATTAGCAGCGAAAAAATTTGTTGGTTGTAATATGTAAAAATTTTGAGGTGAAGAAGATACACCATTAACACTCAGAACTAAAGGTACTACAAATTGCTGTTGTAGATTCTGCCAAATGGGAGAATTTGGATTTACTGTTGGTTTTACAAAAATATGTGCCGATACTACTCTTCCATCCCATGAAACCATTGCAGGTCCAATAACAATTTTTGAAGTATCAGAATTATTTACTGGAAGTATTTTAACAATAGTATTTTGTAAATAAAATCCATCTATTCCGAATGAGTTTGTTGCACTTGCATTCGAAACAAACTCTACATACGTCGCAAAATTAGGTGCTCCTATATCTGGAATCATATACGAAACTTGTGGTTGAGAATGAAGTATGGAAGTAACCATAATCATTGACAATAGCAAAATAAAGGTGGAAATTTTCTTCATAAATCTATGTTGTTTAGTTTAGTAACTATTCTATTATTGCAATACATTTTAATTCTACAGCAATTGGAGTTGGAAGGGCATTTATTTCAATTGTGGTTCTACAAGCTTGTATTGTAGAAAAATATTCGGCGTATATTTTGTTAAATATAGGAAAATCTTTCTTCATATCAGTTAAAAACACTGTTACATCAACAATATTCTCCCATTTCGATCCTGCGTCTTCTAACACAAACCGAATATTTTCAAACACAGATAGAGTTTGTATTGTTATATCGTAATCTAATATTGTACCATTTTCATCAAGTGTCACACCGGGGATAGTTTTAGAACCTTTTTTTCTAGGTCCTACTCCTGAAAGGAACAATAGATTTCCAACTTGGCGGCAATGTGGGTACGCACCCACTGGATCAGGTGCTCGATCTGAATTAAACGGTTTATTTATTATAGAACTCATTGTTTTATTCCTCGTATTTGATCATATTTTTTCTCAATGGACATTTTCCCTTGAAAAAAGATTGAAAACTCTTTAAAATTTTGTGCCAAAACAGTTTCTTTTAATTTTTTACTTTCAATGGTCAAGCGATTTTCAAATTCCGTTGTTTCTTCTTTGAAGTTTGAATCAGTTTTCCATTCTTTCGAAAAGGCTTCCCCTATAGAAACAAAACATTCTGGCTGTTCTTCTTGTAAAAAATAATACTGAATTGCTATTGGAACAAATAGAAGTTTTTTTGACTTTTTTAAAAGGATTGATAAGCCAGGTTCTAATTCTAAGGGCAAAGATTCTTGATTTCGTAAAGTTCCTTGAGGGAACATCCATAAAGCTTTTGCCGAGCGATGCAACTCTTCCGATGCATATTGCAAAGAACGCAATGATTCCAAAGGTTTTTCTCTTACAACACTAAACATCCCAATTTTACGAAAAAAACCGTACTTTTTCAATTGTTTTTCTTCCATCATTCCTATTGCTTTTAGGGAAAATCGTTTCAACGATAGAACAATAGTTACTATTGCATCCCACCACGAAAAATGAGTACAATAAAACACTATTGGAATTTGTTCTTTCGATTGAATTGATAGTGCATTTTCAATATTTTCTTCTCCTCGGATATAGCCTCGAAAAAAAGCTTTTTTTAGCCTTCTATAAAAATACCAGCCAAGAACTTTTTTCCAAATTGTAGAATGTTGAGCAGTTATCATAGATTAGTTTTTTTGGAAAACCCATTTAAACAACTCTTTAAATGTTACTTTTTTACCGTACATTAAAATTCCAATTCTATATATTTTAGCTGCGGCAGTTACAAACAAAAAGAACGTTCCAATCATACCGACATACGACAATACTATTTGCCAAATTGGTACTTCCGAAACTGCTACTCTCACTACCATTAAGGTTGGCGAAAAAAATGGAATGAGCGATAATACTACCGATAAAGTCCCGTTTGGATCCATTACAACATTCATCATTAACAGAACTGGTATAATTATCGGTATCATAATTGGACCTTGTAGTTGTTGGGCATCAGATTCTTGGTCAACAGCAGCACCAACTCCAGCAAACAACGAAGAATACATAAAGTAACCAGCTATGAAATTTCCTAAAAAAACAAATACTAATAATGGAGATATTGTAGGGATTTGAAACCCACCTATTGATGGCGAAAGAATGTTTGAAGAATTGCCTATCATTCCTGACATACCATTTGATCTTGATTGAGCAATTGCTGTAAGCACTTCTGGATCTGGCGAAGAAAGTAAACCGGGAATAAAAGTTAAAACAATTGGAACAAGTATTCCTAAAACCAATACCAACGAAATCCAAAGAAGTATTTGGAATAACCCTACCGAACCAATTCCAATTATTTTTCCCATCATTAATTGAAATGGAGAAACCGAAGAAGCCATTACTTCCACAATTCTATTTGCTTTTTCTTCTATTACTCCTCTCAAGACATACATCCCGTACAACAGAATCATAACATATATTAGCATTCCTGCCACATACCCAATTGCAGCTAATTCTTTCGTTTGGTAATTTTCAATTCCCTTTGTAGACACTTTTTTTACATCTACATTTATTGATGCATTAATTCCCTTTAGGACTGAAGAATCAATTCCTGATTTTTTCATCCGAATAGAACGAACAGATTTTTCTAATGAATTTTCAATTTCTTCTACTTGTGTTAGAGAACCCCCTGAATGGGAATAATATTGAATTGTTTCCAAAGATTCTATTGTTGTTGGTATTACTATATACCCGTCTATTTTTGAAGTGCGTACTAATTCTTGTAGAGAGTCAATCGAAAGTTTCGACGAAAAATACGTTTGAGAATCTGTTTTGATTAACTGTGAGGATACTTCTGCATTGGGATCTACTATTGCTATTGATTTTGTAGAAGTATCTTTTGCAAACAACGTAACAATTATTGGAACTAAAACTACTAACACTATTCCAATTGGTGCTAAAAAAGTAG
>JBDNFX010000180.1:0-2869 GCA_041689575.1 Kapaibacterium sp. (SeqCode) | reverse complement strand
TTTGGAAGTAGAACAGGTCGAGATGGAATTCATGGTGCATCGTTACTTGCTTCACGTGAATTTGACGAAAAAACTGAAGATATGCGACCAACAGTTCAAGTTGGAGATCCATTTGCAGAAAAACTTTTACTAGAAGCAACATTAGAACTCATACAATCTGGTTCTATTGTTGGAATACAAGATATGGGTGCAGCCGGGATATCTTGTTCCACTGCAGAAATGAGTGCAAAAGGTGAATCGGGTATGGAAATTAATTTAGATTTAGTTCCCTTACGTGAACACGATATGAGTGCTTACGAGATCATGCTTTCTGAATCTCAAGAACGAATGTTAGCAGTAGTTGAAAAAGGTAAAGAGTCAATTGTTGAAGCTATTTGCGAAAAATGGGATGTTCAATGTACTCAAATTGGAGTAGTTACCGATGAACCAATTTTACGATTTAGAAGACACTCAAAATTAGTTGCCGAATTACAAGCAGATACTTTAGTTTTAGGCGGCGGTGCTCCGGTTTATACAAGGGAAACTGCAATACCAACATATTTAAAAGAAACAAAAGCCTTCGATACTTCAATTGCTAATTTAAAAATAACCGATCCTTCGGTACCTTCCTTTGAAGATACATTGTTGTCATTACTTAAAAGTTCCTCAATCACTTCAAAACAATGGGTATACCAGCAATACGATTCCCAAGTTGGAACGAACACTGTTTTAAGAACTGAAGGCGATGCAGCAGTAATTCGATTAAAAGAATTACCGAATAAGGGTATTGCCGTTTCTACAGATTGCAATAGTAGATATGTATATTTAGATCCGTATAGTGGTGGTGTAATCGCTGTTTGTGAATCTGCAAGAAATATAGTTTGTGTTGGTGGTGAACCAGTTGGAATAACAAATTGTCTCAACTTTGGAAATCCCTATAATCCTGAAGTGTACTATCAATTTTCTGAAGCAATTCGTGGAATTGGTGACGCTTGTAGAGCCTTGAACACTCCAGTAACTGGTGGTAATGTTAGTTTTCATAACGAATCTCGAAATCACGCTATTTTCCCGACTCCAACTATAGGTATGTTAGGAATAGTTAATAATTTAGAAAAGACAATCGGAAATGGCTTTGTCAATGAAAATGACGTGATAATTTTACTAGGTCCTAATAGAAGTGAAATTGGTGGGTCTGAATTTATGAAATGGCACTTTGGAGTAGTTTCTGGAGAATGCCCAACAATAGATATCGAAGAAGAAAAGAATTTACAGAAAGTAGCTTATGAAGCTATTCAATTAGGGTATTTAAACTCCGCACACGATTGTTCTGAAGGTGGATTAGCAGTTACATTAGCTGAAAAATCTATAAATTCTCACGGAAATTTAGGTGCTATGATTACCAATAGTTCCGAAATGACTGTAGGTAATTTTTATGGCGAATCTCAAAGTAGAATTGTTGTTTCTTTAGCCGAAGAAGTTGTTGAAAAACTTTCCCTATTATGTACTGAATATTCTATTCCTATGACTATTTTAGGAAGAGTTATACCTGAAAAATTCTCCTTAGCTGGTAATTACACCGTATCTGTAGATGAATTACGATCAGTTTACTTTAGTGCTTTTGAAGAAAAAATGAATGCAACCAGTTAATTCTATCGAATCATTACGTATTATTGATTCAGCTCAATTCCCACTACATCAGGCGTCTACTTTACGCTCTGAATGGTATACAGAACAATTTGTATTTGATGAAGAGGTAAAAAAACTATTTTCTTCTAAATGGTTGTTTTTATGTCTTGAACAGAAAGTTCCAACTATTGGTTCTTATTCGGTTCAACAATATCTTTCACATCCACTGATAATAGTAAGAGATAGAACTAATTTAATAAAAGTATTCTATAATGTTTGCAAGCATCGTGGTGGTCCTTTAGCTTATGAAGATGGAATTGCTTCTACTAATGTATTACAATGCCAATATCACGGCTGGACATATCTCCTTGATGGTTCTTTGCGTGGTGTGCCTCAGTTTGACAAAGTAGATTTATTTGATAAAAAAGACTATGGGCTACTTGAAGTAAATTCGGTTGTTGTTAATTCTATGATTTTTATCTGTTTTGGAGACCCAATTGAAGACATTCCTGCAATTTTTACAACATTAGACACAAAGCTTCCAGAAAATTACTTTGCTACAAAAAAGTTTCATACTTCCGTAGAATATAAAGTAAAATCTAATTGGAAAGTATATGCTGATAATTACTTAGAAGGGTATCATATTCCCATTGTTCACCCATCATTAAATTCAATTTTATCCTATAGAAATTATTCTGTAGAAACAGATTCTGAATTTGTTTTACAACATTCTCCAATTTCAAATTCAAAAAACAATGAAATGGCTTTGTATTATTTCATTTTCCCTTCAATGATGTTGAATATTTTACCTGGTAGATTACAAACAAATTCTATTATTCCTGTTACAACAAATGAGTGCAAAGTAATCTTCGATTTTTATTATGACGAAAATGTTTTTACAGATTCTCCTCAAACAATTTTAGATGATATTGTCTTCAGTGATGAAGTTCAAAAAGAAGATTCTGTAATCTGTGAATCAGTATTTAAAGGCATTTCCTCAGTAGCATATACTCAAGGCAGATTTTCGGTAGAAACTGAATCTGGTGTGTATACGTTTCAACAATGGTATAAACAACAAATGTGTTCTTAAACTATGTTAAATTATCTTTTAATTAGTTTGATATAATTTATTCCCCCTATGAACTCTAGAGAAATTCGACAATCATTCTTAGATTTTTTCAAATCAAAAAATCATACAATCGTATCTTCAGCACCTGTAATTCCTCATGGAGACCCAACATTACTTTTCACCAATGCTGGTATG
>JBDNFX010000179.1:0-1634 GCA_041689575.1 Kapaibacterium sp. (SeqCode) | reverse complement strand
TTGTTTTCTTTTCTGCACGTTTAGTAAAAAACGATACAGTAATTGGAATCATAGGAAACACACAAGGTGTTAAAAGCGATGTAGCTCCTGCAACGATAGCAATCCATAGAAACCCAAGAATTCCATCTTTTCTATTAGCATTTGCTTTCCCGCCAGGGTTATCTAAAGATTCTTTCGATTTGTTGTCATTTGCAATTGCTTTTCCGTCGCCATCAGATGGCTTAGTTGTACTATTCCCATTATCTATACCAGCCAAGTTAGAGGTATCTTTTTTAGAATCATTTGCCTCAACTGCAGTAGTATCACTGTTTTCATCTTTGGGAACTTCTACTTCTTCAACTATCGATTTTGTTTTCGAGGTATCTTCAATAAAATCTAAAGTTGTAATTAGTTGTAAGGGTTTACTATCTGTTATACATTTGCCATATACTATATCACAAGTTTGAAATTCTAAAGATAAAGTAATTTTTTGTTTTGTCCCAACTTTTACACTTTTTTCAATGGTAATTGGAATAGTAATAGTTACAGTAGAAGTATGTTTATAAACATCGGCTTCAAATGATTCATCATATACTTTTTTAGGCTTGGGGGATTCAATTGGTTTCCCAAATTTAATGCCCTTTATTGAAGGAGTTTTAATACTTATTGGTAAACCATTTGTTTCTTTTAAACCGTAAGTATACCAATCTTTTTTGGGTGTTATAGAAAAACGAATTTTCGCCTCTCCTCCAACTGGTGCTTTCACTTTATCTGTTAAAACTTTCACACTCGCTTCTGCATTTGTAGGCTTGTACGAAGTTTGTGCAATACTGTTTGTGTAAGTAAGTCCAAATAGTATAAGTATCGTAAGTATTGAATATATTCTTTTCATAGTATAAAACTCCTTAAAGGATTGTATACAATTGTGACTTAGAGACTTTAAACGGTTATTATCGTGCATTCTAACTACTTTATTAGTAACGTTTTGAAACGTTATTTTGTTTCAATTCTTGAAAATATTTGTAAAAACTACGTAACATCATTTTTAACAATAGTAAAAATACTAAAAATTTTCTGAAAATCAATATCTAAGAGAAGTTTCTACCGTTATTTCTACTGAAATCACTTTAGAACTACCTTTTTATCGGTGAATCAAAGTGAAAGAAAAGGGAATTTGATGTTCAGTTCGTTGAAGTATATTTTCAATTTTTATTGAAGTAGTAAATAGAAGTTTTGAATTAATTTTTTTCTTTTTTGAAGAAAATGATGCTCCACGAACAACTTCAAAATGTAGGTATTTCATTCCATCAATTGATTGAATTGTTCCTACTTTTGAGGTTAACTGATAGACCGGGTCAAGTTCAAGTGAAGCATTGTCAAATGTGAAATTAGGATTACTTGGTTCAACTTTGAACGTTACTAAAAAAAGCTTTCCTTCTTTTGCAGTATATGAAGAATATACGTGGGTAAGGGTTCCAAATGGAAATGAACCAAGTAGTTCTTGTGATTTTAGAGAAAAAGAAACACATAATAGTAATATTGTCACTATTAGTGTTTTAGAAAGTCCCATTTACTTAACAACAAGTTCGTAACGAATGGGCATTTCATCTTTAACACATTGATCAGTTGTATTATTACAAGTTTGAATTTGAAGG
>JBDNFX010000178.1:0-1404 GCA_041689575.1 Kapaibacterium sp. (SeqCode) | reverse complement strand
TATCCCACTTCCACCGCGCAGGTTCACAGTGAACTTAGCACCTGCAGATATTCGAAAAGAAGGGAGTGGTTACGATCTACCAATTGCTATAGGCATACTGTGCGCTGTAGATATTCTAATTCCATCGTTGTGTGAAGACTGTTTGATTCTAGGTGAACTCGCCTTAGATGGTTCTGTGCGTCCAATTCATGGTGCGTTATCAATAGCATTAGAGGCTCCCAAATGGGGAATAAAGCGGATATTACTTCCTGAAAAGAACGCATCTGAGGCTGGGTTGATTCAATCTGGTGTAGAAGTTATTCCTATCAAATCGTTAGAACAAGCAGTAAAATATTTACGTGGTGAATTAGAAATTGAGCCTTTGAAAGAGGATATTTCTAAATATTTTGAACAACATGAAATTGATCGAATTATAGATATGACCGATGTAAAAGGTCAAGACCACGTAAAACGAGCTTTGGAAGTTGCTGCGGCTGGTGGGCATAATGTAATACTTGTAGGACCTCCCGGTTCTGGGAAATCGATGTTGGCAAAGCGTTTTGCAACTATTTTACCACCTATGACATTCGATGAAGCCTTAGAAACTACCAAAATTCATTCTGCAGCGGGAATTCTTTCTGGCGATTGTCCAATAGTTACTCAGCGTCCTTTTCGCGCTCCTCACCATACTATTTCCGATGCAGCACTTGTTGGTGGAGGTGTAGGAATAGTTCGAGCTGGGGAAATTTCGATGGCGAACCACGGAGTTTTGTTTCTTGATGAATTACCTGAATTTGCTCGTAATGTGTTAGAAGTTCTTCGCCAACCTTTGGAAGACAAACATATCACTATTTCTCGAACAAAAATGACGGTTCAATATCCTGCAAATTTCCTTCTTTTCTGCGCTTTAAATCCTTGTCCTTGTGGGAATCATGGTAGTAAAACACCTTGCACTTGTTCCGAAACAGCGATAAAAAAATATATCTCAAAAATATCAGGTCCACTTTTAGACCGTATTGATATTCATATTGAAGTACCAGCTGTTCAATATAAAGAGTTAAGTTCTACCAAAAAAGGAGAATCTTCGGAAGCAATCCGTACTAGGGTTACAACGGCTCGGAAAATTCAACAAAATCGATTTGTCAATAAACCACATTTACATAAAAATTCCGATATGGGTTCTAAAGACCTCTTAGAATATTGCCAACTCGACCCAACATCGCAAGAACTCCTCAACTTGGCAATGCAACGGATAGGTTTAAGCGCCAGAGCTTACGACCGCATTAGAAAAGTGGCACGAACCATAGCAGATTTAGCAAATTCAGATTCAATCACTTCGCAACACATTAGCGAAGCAATAAACTACCGAGCCTTAGACCGTGGTTATTGGAATGTGTAAGGAAGTGGGAATCTTTTTTCAAGGTG
>JBDNFX010000177.1:0-3010 GCA_041689575.1 Kapaibacterium sp. (SeqCode) | reverse complement strand
TTTAGTAAATGAAGACGGAGTTCGTCAAAAATTTATCGGTGGAATATTTGCTAATTCTGCTTGTTTTCCAGACAGTATTCAAGCAATAGAAATAGCAAAGCGAATTCAAGCTTTAGGTTTCAATTCTGTTAGAATGATAAATTTTGACTTTCCATTTTGGGATCAAATCTCTATATTAAAACCAATGTCTACTCAACTTTCAGATGGACTAAGTCCTGAACAAATGAAGAAGTTTGACTGGTTTATATATCAACTACACGAACGTGGTGTTTATGTACATTTAACATTCTTTACATTATTTAGTCCTAGAATTAATGATAATGCCGGGATTACGGAAGTTGATTTTAACTGGTCTACATTAGGAAGAAATATCAATTACTTCGATAAAGACTACCAAAGGATTCAAAAACAAATTTTATCATTGTTTTTCAAACACACAAATCCATATCTAAGTACTACTTATGCTAATTACAAAGGATTATTGGCTGTAGATTTAACCGATAGAAATTCAATGTTCCAATATTTAGTTGCTGGACATTTACATTCTCAAAATCAAAGTGGAACAGGTTTATATGCACAAAAATACACTTCAAAATTAGATACTCTTTTTAACGATTTTTTAAAGAAAAAATATACAAGTGAACCAAATAGAACTGCTTTTTGGAGAGTTCTTTCTCAAGATACTACAAACAAGGTTTCAAATGGTAGTTTTGAAGATCCTTTTTCACAGGTATGGAATTTTAATGTTGGAGAAGGAACAGTAGCAATACCAGAATATAGCGAAACAAATAAAACTGATGGAACTTTAGGGTTTAGAGTTAGAATTCAAACACCTGGAAGTGAATTCTATAATCCTCATTTGTATCAAACTTTTCTTAAAATTGAAAAGTACAAACGATACAGATTAACTTTCGATGCTAAAACCGATATTGCATCAAAAAATATCATAGCTCAAATTTATAAGCCTACTGCTCCATATCAAAATTATGGATTGTTTTCAGTTGTTAATCTTACAGGAAATTGGCAAAGTTATAGTTTTGAATTTAGAGCAACTGAATCTGATTTAGACAATCCTAGATTAATGTTTGGTTTAGGAGTTGAGATGGGAGATTTCTTTGTAGATAAAGTTTCCCTTTTGGAAATTTCTGACCCACCATTACTTCAAAATGAAACATTTCAAAATTATACAGTTAAAAGAGCTATTTTTACGGATCCAAATGTTAACCAAGGAATAATAGCGGACAATATGGCCTTTTATACAGGTTTAATGGAAAACTTTAACACCTCAATGTATTCCTTTCTGAAAGATACTTTAGAAGTAAATTGTTTAGTTGGTGGTAACCAAGAACATCCTAGTTTAAACGATGTATATGCAATTAGAAATATGGATTTTTCTCAATCTTCAACAGGCTGGGACTGGAGACGAAGAATATCCGATTCTGGTCCAGATTCCGTTTGGAGAATAGATAATACTGCTATGTTATCGGTTAACTGGGGTGGAAATATAGGAAATGTAGCTCGTTCTGCTATCAAAAATAAACCGATGTTTTTATCCCGGGCAGGAATGCCATTTCCAAATTCTTCTTTACACGAATTAACCACTTTATGGCCTGCGTATGCAGCATTTCAAGATTGGGATGTTTTGTATATTGAAAATCTCACAGATGAAATCACTATCTTTGATAACCCTTCATACCTAAAAGACAACCATTATTCTCATTGGAATAATACTTCACTGCTAAGTTTTGTTCAATCAATGAAAGTTCTTTTCATTAATGCAGAAGTATCAGTAGGAAAAATATCTTTAGAAATCCCGCAAACACTTAAAGCACTTGAAAATCCTATTATCGATCAAAGAGGAATGTATTGGCTTAATGGAGAAGCAGATTCTCGTATTCCATTATTTAGGAGAACTGTATTATCTGGTTTTGACAACCAAGAACAAGCCTCTCGTCCACAAGACCAAATCTCCCAACTTTCTGGTGATTTCGGAGTAGATTTATCTAAGTTAACAAGTGATACAGAAGAGTTAATTTGGAATGCTATTGATGGAACTTTTATAGTAAACGCTCCGAGTGTTAAAATTGCAACAGGGAAAGTAGCTTCAAAAATATTTCAATTAGATGAAATCCAAGTTACGTTTTTAGATACTTCTGGGTTCGGTTCTATAAGTGTAGTTTCTTTAGAGAAAGAAACTATCAAGGGATCTAAATCGAATTTAATTACACTTGGGTCTAGAACATCTCACACTAATAGTGTGTGGGAGAATAATAATACAATTTGGCGTTTCTGGGGCGATGGTTCTGTTGTATCTGAAGCTATGAATGTATTGGTTCGAATTGATTCAGATTATGATTCCTTAGTTGTAAATGTTTTAAATGAATTTGGTATGCCAAAAAGATCATATCCTGCGGAAAGAATATCTGCAAACAGATATAGAGTAATTATAGATCAAAAGCAAGATAGAGCATATTGGTTCCATATTCAAGGAATTGAAAAAATAACGAGTGTTCAAAATGAAATTGATACAGAAACAATTGAAGTCTATCCTCATCCTGTACATTCTGTTTCAGTTATTCAAATCCCAGCAGGGAATGCATTAGGAAGTAGATCTGTAACCTTGAACGATGCCTTAGGCAATGTAGTTATACGATTCGACAATAGTGAAATTACCAACGAAAACACGCTTGTATTGAATAGTTCGAATATTTCGAATGGAATTTACTTTTTAGAAGTAATAGAAGGTAAAAGAATGACTGTCAAAAAAGTAGTTGTATTGAAGTAAATTAATTCTCATCGTGGGAGCCATAGGAATGTGGTTCCCATGATAATCCCTCGCAAGGAACATAGGTCTCACTAACGTGTTCGTCTAAAATAGAACACAGCTGATTTGTTTCGTTAAAATGTTTACAAGAACCACAAAGAGTATTTGATTTTATAATTGAAACATTTTTTAAGAACTTTTTGTAAGATTGAAACGCAGGATAGACTCCTATTCCCCACAAAAGAA
>JBDNFX010000176.1:0-1813 GCA_041689575.1 Kapaibacterium sp. (SeqCode) | reverse complement strand
TAATTCTTTCTGGGTTGCTTTCATTTGTTGCATTGTTTTTTGAATTTGGATTTTACATTTCGCAAGAACAGTTTGCAGTTATTACTATAATAATAAAAGCAGTTTCTTTCTTTTTTATCATTCAAGAATTCTTTCGTTACTACTTGTATTCTAAAAAAAGAAGTTTCTTTAAAGAACGATGGTTTGAAATATGCTTAGTCCTTCTTTTATTGTTACAGTTCTTGTACCCACCCTTTTTTCGGCAAATATTCAACTATTTCCTTCCTAACTCGAACGCAGAACAGCTAACGCTCGCCTATCTAGCTGTCTCACAAGTCTTACTCTTTCTAGCATTTCTTATAGGAGCAATGCGCTATAACCACCTGTTAACAAGGGTAAAAATACAACCTGGGGCAGTGTTCGCATTAAGTTTTGCGTTAATTATTTTTTCTGGGACAATGTTGCTGATGCTACCGAAAGCAACAGTTTCAGGTATTAGCTTTATTGATGCACTATTTACTTCTACAAGTGCAGTGTGTGTTACAGGATTAACTACAATAGATGTTCCTTCCACGTTCACAACATTAGGAATATTCATTATAACTGCCCTAATACAAATTGGTGGATTAGGTGTGATGACCCTCTCAACTTTTTTTGCATTGCTGTTTACTGGTGGATTAAGCGTACGTGAACGTTTGTTTATGTCCGATCTATTAAGCGAAAATAGTATTGGAGAAGTATCTGGATTGTTACTGAAAATTGCAACTTTTACAGTTGTATTAGAAGTTATTGGGTTCTTATTGCTCTATATATCTTTAGGTGGTACGTTTATTCCATTAGACCATCAAAAATTTTATAGTTGTATTTTCCATTCTATTTCTGCTTTCTGTAATGCTGGTTTTTCTACATATTCCGATGGATTTATGAATCCGAATGTACGGTATAACTATTTTTATTTAGGTTCGATTATGTGGTTGATAGTATTTGGAGGTTTAGGTTTCCCAGTGCTTTCAAATGTTTGGTCTTACTTTAAAAAGAGAAAACAAAAAGGGATAATAAACCGACTTTCTCTTTCTACAAAATTAGTATTATATACTACAGTTTCATTATTGATTTTAGGAACTGTCACCATTTGGATATTAGAATTAGTAAACGGTACCCAATATTCTACTCTAACAATTGTAGATCAAGGATTTAGTTCGTTGTTTTGGTCGGTTACTGCAAGAACAGCTGGTTTTAATACAATGGCTACTGATCTATTGCAACCTTCAACTGTTTTGTTATTGTTATTTTTAATGTGGATTGGAGCATCGCCTTCTTCCACTGGTGGTGGTGTAAAAACAACAACATTTGCAGTAGTCTTGTTAATGATTTACAATTTTGTACGAAAAAAAGAACGTGTTGAATTGTTTAATCGTCAGATTACTGATGAAAGTATTCGAAAAGCATTTTCAGCCATTATTGTCTCCGTTTTTGTTATTGGAATAGCGAGTGTTTTATTAACTGCGATGGAACCAAGTAAAAATACGTTAGATTTATTGTTTGAAGTTGTTTCGGCAATGAGTACTGTGGGATTAAGTAGAAACCTTACTCCACATTTAGGTGATGGTGGTAAAATTCTCATTACTGTGGTAATGTTTGTTGGTAGAGTAGGAGTTCTGACATTGATAATTGCATTTGTAAAACCAGAGCAAAATGTCCGTATTAAATATGCTCAAGAAACGATTATAATTGGATAAGAAATATGGCAAAAAATTTAAAATTTGCAGTTATTGGGTTAGGGTATTTTGGAGTCAATCTTGCACTTCGCTTAGTGGAAGAAGGAGCCGAAGTT
>JBDNFX010000175.1:0-4376 GCA_041689575.1 Kapaibacterium sp. (SeqCode) | reverse complement strand
GAAACACCATTTTCTAAAGCTGTTAATGCAGAAGAAATTGCTCCACCCACAGTTGCACAAGACCTTTTTACTAATGAAGCAGACCAAGGGAAACCAATTTTCCTCATTGGTAGATATTCAATAGTTCCGTTAAAAATAGAATCCACGTAACTTTTAGAATGGGCTAATTGTACTGTTTCTCGGTTACAAGGAACCACAGAATGAAGATCTGTTTCTGAAACTATTCCTTTTTCTAACAAATTGTGACGAAGTTTCGAATACTTAGACATAGGGAAACGGTGACCTTCTGGAAGGTCAATTGTATACAAATCAGAGTAATACAAAGTCATATTACTCTGATTGAAATGACTGAATTATAAACAAAAATTAGATTATTGTATGACGCCAAGGCTCTTTCCAATTTTTTCAAATGAACTTATAGCGTGATCTAATTGAGCTTTTGTATGTGCAGCAGAAATTTGTACTCGAATCCTCGCTTGACCTTTTGGAACTACAGGGTAGAAGAAACCAATAACATATATGTTTTCTTTTAAAAGTAAATCTGCCATCTGTTGAGCCAATGGAGCATCGTAGAGCATTACTGGAACAATAGGATGTGTTTCACCTTTAATATCAAAACCTAACGCACTAATTTTAGAACGGAAATACATAGTGTTTTCTTCTAAGGTATCTCTTAATTGTGTAGTAGAACTCAATAAATTAAATACTTCTATTGAAGATCCAACTATTGAAGGAGGAAGTGAATTACTAAACAAGTAGGGACGAGATTTTTGACGCAGAATATCGATAATCTCTTTTCTTCCAGTAGTAAAACCACCGATTCCACCTCCAAGAGCTTTTCCTAAAGTTCCTGTGATAATATCTACTTTTTCGGTAACTCCACAATGTTCAACCACTCCTCTGCCCGTTTTGCCCATAAAACCCATAGAATGGCACTCATCTACCATAACCAATGCTTCATATTTTTCTGCTAAGGCGCATATTTCATCTAAAGGTGCAATTGTTCCATCCATAGAAAAAACAGCGTCTGTTGCAATCATAATATAGCGAGCACCATTTTCTCGAGCTGATTGTAACTGTGCTTCTAAATCTTGCATATCACAACTTGCGTATCTATAACGTTTTGCCTTACAAAGGCGAATACCATCTATAATTGAAGCATGATTTAATGAATCAGAAACTATAGCATCTTCTTCACCTAATAATGGTTCAAATACTCCACCGTTTGCATCAAAACAAGCAGCATATAATATGGTGTCATCTGTTTTGCAAAATGTAGATATTTTTTGTTCTAACTCTTTGTGAATGTCTTGAGTTCCACAAATAAAACGAACTGAAGACATACCATATCCGTGAGAATCTAAAGCTTTTTTTGAAGCTTCAATAACATTTTTATTCGAAGAAAGTCCTAAATAGTTATTCGCACAAAAGTTCAAAACTTTTTCTTCCCTACCTGCTACTCCAATTTCTGTAGCTTGTTCTGTAGTAATGATTCTTTCTCGCTTATATAACCCATTCGATTCGATTTCTTGTAATTCTTTTAAAAGATGTTCTTTAATTGTATACATAAAGTGTTTAAAATTGATGTGGTAATATTGTATTGCTACAAAGATACTGAAAGTAGTGATAATAAAGAAACAAACAGATAGATAAAAAAAATCCCTTACTGCTAAAAGCGGTAAGAGATTAAAACAAAATTGTTTTGTACTATTTTTCTACCGTACGAATATCTAATCTATCGGTAAAAATTTCTTTCATTGCTATAAATGTAGGCTTTGGTAAGCGATCAAACTCTTTAGAAATAGCTAATTTGTCTAGATTCGTAGTTTCAGTATCATCGATATCGTCTACTATATGAATCATTCGTTGAGTTAACTGGGTTTTAATTTTATCGTTTACTTGACGTGAACGGATTCCCATAACAACAATAGATTTATAAATACTTCCATTCGAAGATTCTTTCATACGAACTTCAACGGGATTTACAACATATGTCGAATTCATAGAACTCCTATTTCAGAAAGTGTGTAAAAAATTATACAATTACAAATATAATAAAATTAATGGAAACTACGAAGGTTTGTTTCCAATATGTATTTCTTCTTTGAAAGTATCGATACCAAAATTAGCAGCATTTTTCAATGTTGACATTCCGTCAGAAACTGCATTTTTAGCAGAGTTAATTTTTGAACGAGCATCTTTCAAGGTCTGTTCTGCGTTAGCAATTAATTCATCTGCTTTTTCACGTGCAGAGTAAATAATATCATCTGCTTTCTTTTTGCCAATATTAATTGCATTGGAAATTTCGTACGATGCGTCTTGAGATAAATTTCCCGCTTTTAGATAAAGTTCAGTTGATTTATCAGAAATATCTCTACGTAATTCTTCACCGCTTTTAGGGGCAAACAATAATGCCGTAATAGCACCCATTGCTCCACCAACTAAAGCACCGACAATAAATCCTTTTGAGTAAGTATCAATATTATTTGACATTTCAACTTCAATTTTAAATCTTGAATAAACTTTTAATTATATCATATCTATGTTAACATACGTAACTGTTACAATTTTCATTTATATGTTTAAATATTTGTAAATTATTTATTACCAAGATTCAGGTAAAATTATCGGTTTATTTTGTGCTAAAAGTATTATATCTATTATTTCTCGAACTGCTCCATGCCCACCAAGTACTGATAATGTATACAATGCTACATTCTTAATGGAATCTACTGCATCAGAAGGACAAGCACTTACTCCTACTAATTTCATTGCTTGAAGATCATTAATATCATCTCCGATATAGGCAATTTCTGACAAATCAAGTTTTAAATCAAGGGCTAACTTTTTTACTGATTCTGTTTTGTGTCTCGATCCTAATAAAACATGTTGAATTGTTAACTTCTTTGCTCGAGCAGTTACAATGGGAGAATTTTCGCTCGTTAGAATTGCTGAAATATGTCCTGCACGATGCCAAAGGTTTATTCCCATACCGTCTCTAATAGAAAATCTTTTTAATTGTTCTCCTTCCGCAGAATAGTAGACACCACTATCCGTCATTGTTCCGTCTACATCCATAACTAAACATTTGATTTTTTGCAGTTTTTGATGTAAGTTAGCATCATTCATAGAAATTCTCCTATTTTTGTAAAAATATAAAAAAGAAAGTTAATATAATGAATTTACGATTGTTTGCCCTATTTCTTTCCTTTTTGGTAGCAAGTTCTGCTTGTACTGAGGAAAAACCCATATTAAGTAAGGTTACCAAACCTGGAAAGTCCAATACTTTAAAAACTATTCCTCCTTTCGATGGGAAATATGCTTTTTCTGTAGTTGAAAAGCAAGTTTCCTTTGGTCCAAGAGTACCAAATACTAAATCTCATTTACAATGTAAAGAGTATTTAATTGCGGAATTAAGTTTATATGCAGACACAATTATTATTCAATCTTTTGAAGATAATATTGAAGATGAAAAAGTACAATTGTTTAATATTATCGCTCGGTTTAACGGTGATGATCAGTCAAAAGTATTACTCTTAGGAGCTCACTGGGATTCACGACCTTTAGCAGATGAAGACCCCATTCCTGCAAAAGCTTCAAAATCTTTCGATGCTGCAAACGATGGTGGATCTGGAGTTGGTGTATTAGTTTCTTTGGCAAAATCATTAAAAGCCGAAAAACCACCTACTACGATTGACATAGTATTGTTTGACGGAGAAGATTTAGGACTTCACGGAAGTTATGAATATTTTTGTAGAGGTTCAAAATATTATGCTCAACATTTATCTCCTTTACATCGCCCAACTACAGTTATCATTTTAGATTTAGTTGGTGACAAAGAAGCACAGTTTTCAATAGAAGGAAATTCTAATCGCTCAGCACCTAATATTGTTCGAAAATTATGGGAAATTGGAACTGAAGTTGGAAATGGTACATTTGTAAATCAAATTGGAAATGATATTTACGACGATCATATTCCATTTATAGAAATTGGTATTCCTTCTGTGGATATTATTGATTCTGAACTTGTAGGCAATAGAGCTTTTAATAAACGTCGAAGATATTGGCATACTTCAAACGATACTATGGTTAACATTGGGGAGTCTACTCTAGAAGGTGTTGGGAAAACAATTCTTACTTTCATTTATCATCATTTTCATACTTTTTAATGTCCACTGAACAATTTGTATTAGAATCAAATTATAAACCTGCTGGTGACCAACCTCAAGCGATTAAAGAGCTTACTGAGGGAGTTTTGCGTGGGGATAAATCTCAAGTTCTGTTGGGGGTTACTGGTTCTGGAAAAACTTTTACTATTTCAAATGTAATTCAAGCGGTTCAGAAACCAACTTTAGTTATTTCTCCAAACAAAACCT
>JBDNFX010000174.1:0-7146 GCA_041689575.1 Kapaibacterium sp. (SeqCode) | reverse complement strand
TTATCTAAAATAAAATAATTAAATGCAACTACAAACTCATTAATCAGATTATTGAATATTTCTTGAAGTTCTTTAGAGATAAATGAAACGGTTTTAATGTTGTAAAAAGACTTCAATAATTCTCTTTGAAGATAGCTTTTCCCACTATTATTAGGACCTACAATGAAATTGATTTTAGATAAACCTTCTATTGTGTCTATCTGCTTTGAATCTGCAAACAACCTACGATCTAAACTTTCTGGTACTTTTACAGAACCATTGAACATATAGTATTGAAAACTTTTCATTTTTTTTGTTTGTCTATTTAAGAAAAAGTCAGAATGTTGTAAATATAACACTTTTTAATGAGTAGATATGTGAATTCATATGGCAATATAGAATTACTACTCACCCTATTTCGAAAACTATAGTGACAGTTTTCTTCTGATTATGGGGAGAGGGTGTGTTGATCTCGTTTCAATTATTTTAATTGTTAGGATACTTTGGAGATGACTTCCCCTACCGATACTTCTCTGAATCTATTCCTAAGAAGTCGAAGGCGGATTGGTGGGTGATATAGCGTAACTGTTCTTCGGTTAGTTCTGGCATTTCTGTTAAGAATTTACCGTGTTCTAAGTCGCCTAAAGGGAATGGATAATCCGTTCCGTAGGCGATTTTTTTATGTCCAATTACTTTTAGAAGATAGCGGAGTGCATCGGGATCGTGTGTAATTCCATCAACCCAAAATTTACCGAAGTAATCGGTTGGTTTTGAGACACTGTTGACGTTACACAAATCTGGACGTGCGAAAAAGCCGTGTTGGATACGTCCAACGGTGAAAGGAAATGCTCCCCCGGCGTGAGCAAACATTACCTTTAATGCTGGGAATTTATCGAAAACTCCACCAAAGATAAACGAACAAATGGCTAAGGTTGTTTCGGCTGGCATAGACACAAGCCACTGGAGAAAATATTTATCTGTACGTTCTTGCCCCAATACATCCCAAGGATGAATAAAGAGCGAAACACCAAGTTCTTCTGCAGCTTCGTACAAAGCGAAAAATTCTGGATCGTCCAAATTTCTGCCGTTTACATTACTACCAATTTGCAAACCGTTGAAACCAAGTTCTTGTTTGCAACGAGTCATTTCCTTTATTGCTAAGGAAATGTCCTGCATTGGAACGGTTCCCAGCCCTACAAAACGTTTTGGATGAGAGGCAACTACACCTGCTAAATGATTGTTCAGAAACATTGACCAATCGTAACCGTCGAGTGGTTTTATCCAATAGTTGAATAACACAGGTACGGTGCAAAGTGCCATTACATCGGTGTTATGGGTGTCCATATCTAAAAGAATTGCTTCTGGATTCCAACAATTTTCTTGAATTTCACGAAAAAACTTCCCATCGTCGCGCATCATTCTTGCACTACCCGGACGGAAGTGATCTAACCGTATGAAACCACCATACCCATATTTTTCTTTTAAATCATCCCATTTTTCGGGTAATATATGAGCGTGAATATCAAATTTCATAAGATTCTTGTTATTATTTTATCAACTTCTTTTGTTTTTTCGAAGTAGGTTTTATTTCTTCAATGAATGAATGCGATCCTGCCGTAGGTAGGTAGGTTCCATTAGCTAACGAGCGGAAGTATCCCGTATAGCTAGTTCCTATTTCCAAAATTGGAATTGCCGAAGGACCAACAAACGTACTATTGGGGTCGTGAATGTACCGAGAATACCCCAATTGAATTTTCGTATTTTTTTTGAGTTTCGAAGCTGTTTTTAGAACTTTTACGATTTTACACGTTACTGTTATTTTTTCTTCAAAACGAGTAAAAACGTTATCACCTTTTTGTTCAACAGTGTCGATTTTAACAGTACTCACTTTAAAAATAGATTGTTCAGGGGCGTTATCTTGCATTGATTTATATGCAGATGGTGGAAGTTCCGAGTAGACTTGTACAAATAATACAAAAAACAGAACAACTATTACTACATAACTCAAAGTAGTTTTATTCTTGGATTGCAACTTCTTCTCTTTTCGGTCTGTAAAGAAGGGCATACGGAATAAGTACACAGTACCCAATTACAAGAACAACAGGTGCTACAGACACCGAAAGTGGGTTGTCCCAGGTAGTTGTGTTACCTATTGAAAGAAGAAAGTATCCTAGAATAATAGTAACAATTCCTGATCCAAAAAGAATGTAATTTATTTTTTTATAAGGAAGAGACCATTTTACCGAAGTTGTCGATTTTTTTGATTTGGCTTGTGTTTTCGTTCTAGCCATAATAACTACCTAAATATTGATTTTCTGTAAAAATACCATCTTTTTTCAACATAGACAAATTTTCCTCCATTTTATCGTAAAATGAAGGGAAGAGATAGGAAAGTGAAGGAAGAAAAAAGGAAAGGCTTATCTCAGTTTTAGTAAAAGATTGTCAAGTTTTTCGACATTTAGCTTCATTCCTTCTACCATTCCCATATTCATTACTGTTTCAAGGTCGGCAAAAGTATTACAGGACGTAACTGTTTCTACAACTATGATTGTTAATTTACTCACTTCTATAAAAAAACCGACAATGTTAGAAACAAAGTCGGTTCAATACTATAGAAGCTGTGTTATTCCTACTTATGAATTTATATCCCTGATTTCATAATCGTTCTAATTTCATCTTCAGAAATAAGGCCTAAGGAACGTTTAAATTCTTTTCCGTTTTTATAAAGAACCAATAATGGAATGGAAGAGATTTTCATTTGTCGTGAAAGATCTGTTGATTCATCAACATTAATTCGTTCGATATGCACTTTTCCTTCAAACTCTTTTGTAAGTTTTTCAAGCGAAGGTTCCATAGCACGGCAAGGTCCACACCATGGTGCATAAAAATCGACTAAGACGACTTCATTCTTAGCGAGTAGTGTAGAAAAGTCTTGGACAGAAAATCCAGTTTTTGCTTTCGAAATTCCATTTGTAATTGGGAAACCTCTTTCTTTCCATTCTTTGATACCTCCATCAAGACTATAGACATTAGTAAAGCCACGAGTTACTAACTTATTCATAGCCCCTTGCGAGCGTGTACCACGAAGGCAATATAGAAAAACAGGTTTGTTTTTGTCTAATTTTTCAATTTGTTTAATAAAGTTCAATGAACTTGAACTAATATTTACCGCCCCATTTAAGGCACCCGTTTGAAATTCTTCAGTGGTCCGAACATCTATAAGTTGGGGAGAAGTTTCTTTTTCTAACAATTCTTTAAACTCTTTTGGAGTCAAATTTTTGCCATAAGTAATATTGGCTTCTTTCGATTGACAGGAAAAAACTAACAACAAAGAAACAGTGAGAAAGGTATATTTTACCATTGATAAGAATTTCATTACAAGAGTTACTTTCTAAAATGATGAATCCGAAAACACAGTTTTCAACTACTACGAACGAATAGAAGAACAAAATCTTATGAATTGAGATATATTCTTATTTTTTAGTATCGAAATATTCGGCTTGCCGTACCTTATACCTTGGAATTGCACATTGTTTTATAGTAGAACAAGCATTACAAGGAAACAATAGTTGAACACCTAAAAAGAATACTAAAAATAAAACAAAAGGGTTTTGCGAATACCACCATAGAACAGTTAATCCGGCAATGATTATACCGCGAAAAAGAGTTTTATAATTGTAATATTTGTTACGAAAACTATTCATTGATGGACTATGAAATTACTGAATTTTTTGTTGAAGCGAATACCAACTGCCACCGTTGTGAACATCTTCAAATCCACTACTTTTTAGGAATCTTTTTGCTGAAGAACTACGTATACCTGACGCACAGCAAGTAACGATAGTTTTATTCTTCGGGAGTTTTTTGATACCATTTTGCAGAATATCTAAAGGAATATTAATTGACCCTTTAATACTACCAACAGCAAATTCATGTTGAGTACGTACATCGACAATTATACCGCCATTAGAAATCACTTCCTTATAATTAATGGAATGTCCAAAACCAAAGATTGATTTAATAGCTTTAAACATTCATTTCACCTTTCGTTAACGAATTTGCTGCAAACCAAGAACCGACATTATTACAATCGACACCTTGAGATTTCAAAAAAAACGTTGCACTTCCACTTCTTGCTCCACTTGCACAACAAAGATAAATTGGTTTTGTCATTTTTGTAATTTCCACAACTTTTTTTTCGATATCTGAAAGTGGTATATTAACACTCCCAACAACATTACCTCCGTTAAACTCTGAAGGTGTTCGAACATCTATGATTGTCATTTTTTTTCCTTTTTGAATGAAAACCCCATTAATACCCCCATTACTCCACCATACAACATGCTATTTACAGGCGACGAAGATATCATACAGTTTGAAGTACATCCAAAGAAGTAATAATATAAAAATCCTGCCAATAAACCTATAAGTGTAGTTATAGTAATTAAAGTTAGTGGTTTCATAATTTAAGATTGTTGATTTGTAAATATTTCTTTTTCATTTAATTTAATTGACCAAGTAACCGGAAGAGACTGTTGCAACATAGCCGATACTCCACAATATTGTTCTTGTGATAATTTTACAGCACGAATAATAGCATCAGCATTATCTTCTTCACTTTTAAGTATGTAACGAACATGAATATTTTCATATTGTTTAGGATGCGTTTCCGAAACACTTCCAGAAACTGTCATATCAAAATATGTTGGTTCTTTCTGTGCTTTACGAAGCATAGCAATAACATCCATTCCAGTACAACCAGAAAGTGCAACCAACACAAAAGGTTTTGGGTTTGGAGCTGAGTTTTCACCACCCGCCTTATCTGAAGCATCCATAGTGATTGGAAAACCATTAACATCCGCAACAAATTTCATTTTACCATTCCATTTGGTAGTTATTTCATGAGTAGCCATTTGTATAATCCTTGATTATTTGTAAAAAATATTCTACAAAAATAACTGTTCTCCTACCGTTTATTTGTGATAAATATCACAAATGAGTTTTTATGGAATAATGGTAATTTGATTTCTGGCAAGTTTTACTTTCCCTTGTTGTTGTAATTGTTGTAACAAACGAGTTATAACTTCACGAGGAGAATTCAATTCAGTAGCAATTTCTTGATGCGTAAGCACAAGCACCGAAACACCTTGGGCTTGGGCTCTGTGGAGAAGATAATTCCACAACTGTACATCTAATTTTGAAAATGCAATTAATTCAATAGTTTCTAATAACTCAGAAAATCGATTCGACTGATTTTTTGCTACAAACATTTTCCATTGTTTGAAAGTATCTAATGTTTCGACTAATTCTAAAGGAATCATTACTATTTTGGTGCCTTCTTCTGAAATAGCTCTTACTTCGGCTAATGAGTGAGATAAACAACAAGCTAATGAAATTGCACATGTTTCCCCACTGTAAAGATGATAGAGATAATATTCATCACCTTCAGAGTTTAACAGCATAATTCGCAATGTGCCACTAATGACTAATGGAATGGAACGAACAAGATCTCCTGCTTCAATCACAATGTCATCTTTTGAAAAATTCTTTACAATCCCATTCCTTAAAATAACATCAATAAGCTTTTCATCATTGACTCCAAAGATATTTTCGAGCAGCTGCTTTGTTAAACTTTGCATTTTGTAATAAAATCAATAGTATTTGTTTGAATTTGATTTCAATATACTAAAACAAATGAATGAAGTAATATGAAATCTTTGTACTTACGTTTTTTTTCCGTATTTTTGTAGGCTACAAACTCTATGGTTCCGTAGTCTAGTGGTTAGGCAGAGCTCTGCAAAAGCTCCTACGTCGGTTCGATTCCGTCCGGAACCTCTCAATTTTTTCAGAAATAAAGTAATATTCATGGGTACAACAGCAGATTTACGAAACGGTGCAGTTATTAAATATAACAATGAATTATGCGTAGTTTTAGAATCAGAACACAGAACTCCTGGTAATCTTCGTGCATTTTATCAAGTTAAAATGCGTAATTTAAAATCTGGAAAACTATTAGAAAACAGATACCGTTCAGGTGAATCGATAGATTTTGTACGAGTAGAAAAAAAGAATTTCCAATATCTGTATGCAGATGGAGATATTCTCTATTTTATGGACAATGAAACTTTCGAACAGGTACCTGTAGGGAAAGACATTGTAGGCGATGCTGCAAAGTTTATGAAGGAAAACCAAGAAGTTCAAATTGCTTTTAACGATGAAGAAGTGGTTACTGTTGATTTGCCTGAACACGTAATTTTACGAATTTCTCAGACTGACCCCGGTTTAAAAGGTAATACAGCTACAAATGCACTTAAGCCTGCTACAGTGGAAACTGGAGCAACTGTAATGGTTCCATTGTTTGTAAATGAAAATGATGTTATTCGTATTGACACTCGAAACGCAGCATATATGGAACGAGTTAAAGAATAATTAGAGAACTCAGATAGTTACGAGACAAACAAAAGAATACAAAAAGTATTCTTTAATTAAATCTCGATATTTATACAAATTTTCAGGAGTATAAGAATAATGGACTTAGGGTATATAGAACGCTTATTAAAATTATTCGATGATAGTTCTGTAACAGAACTTACCGTTGAAGAAGAAGGCAGTAAAATTTCCATAGCAAAAACAGTTCAACAGCATATAGTTTCTGTTTCTACTCCTATTGCTTCGACTATTCCTGCTCCTGTTCAAGCTCCAGTGCAATTGGCAGCACCTGAAGTATTCACTGCTTCATCTCCAGCACCAAGTTCGGAACCAATTCAAGGAAAAACAATTTTTTCTCCAATGGTGGGAACTTTCTTTAGAGCTTCTTCGCCCGACGCACCTTCATTTGTTCAAGTTGGCGATACAGTTTCTTTAGGTACAACATTATGTATTGTTGAAGCTATGAAGCTAATGAATGAAATCGAATCTGATGTTTCCGGAACCATCGTTAAAGTGTTGGTGGAAAACGGTAAACCAGTAGAATACAACCAACCTTTGTTTATTATTCAATAAACAAATTATGATAAAAAAAGTACTTATTGCTAATAGAGGTGAAATTGCTTTACGGATCATTAGAGCCTGTAAAGAGTTAGGTATTTCTACAGTCGCTGTTTATTCTGAAGCCGACAAAACCTCGCTTCACGTACGCTTTGCCGATGAAGCTGTTTGTATTGGTCC
>JBDNFX010000173.1:0-2284 GCA_041689575.1 Kapaibacterium sp. (SeqCode) | reverse complement strand
TTATTAAGAGAGCTTCTTTCTTTTTTCAGATAGACCAAATGCGTCGATTGTCCAGTAAAAAAGTATTGAATATTTGCATATTCAGAAATTCTTTTTCCATAAACCATTGTAGTAATTACGGTTTGTTCATCACGGTCATCTCGGTTAAGTTCACTCGGAGTATTGTACCGAAGTATTCCAATTGAAGAACTAAAACGAATTGTGTCTTCAGTGCTAAAATAAGTGTTAAGATCAGTCCCTACTCGTAGGCGTAAAGAATTATTATCTCGGTTAAATTCACTTTTTCTTAACTCAACTTCTTCAATGGAAAGTAAAGGAAATGCTACAGTAACTTTGTTTTCTTCTTTACGAGAAAAATATTGAATCCAAACACTTTGAGTATAGTTTTTGTAAGCAAATTGAAACAACCCTTGACCATTAAATTGAAGTTCTTGCAACGAACGAACAATTGATGTTTGCGGTACTCTTGCAATTGAAGAACGGAAACCACGTGGTATTTCTGCTTGATCAATTGAAAATTGTAATTGACTTGATACTAAATCCAATAACTTAATTTGTAAATCTGTACCGACAGAAAATCGATTTTCAACCCTTGTTTCTACAATGAGATCTTCAAAACTACTTCCAACAGGAGTAAAGAAATCGCGTTGTAATCTTCTATATCTTGTAAAAAAACGGGCTATGTTTCCTTCTTGAAAATCTCGCTCTGAAAAAACATCTACATTAATATCGCTATTTGTTCTTAGTGAATCTAAATTAAAATAATCAGTTCTGACTGTACCTTGAAACAAATAATTTTCAACAACAATTGGTTGGAGTATGGAACTGCCTTCAAATGCAAAGGCGTTCGAAATAATACCTAATTGATTATTCTTTTCGTAACCTACCATCGCAGTAGTTGTCCAAGTATTTATTGGGCTAAATTGCAATCCACCCAACCCAATTTGACGCTCTAATTTATTTAATTCAATTGATCTACTATCTGCAGAAAGAATCCAAGAATACTTCCCAATAAGTGATAGTGTTGGAACAATTTCTTTGGAATAACGAATAACTAAATTCTGGTCATCTCGGAATGCAGTGGTTATCACTCTAATCCCAGTTCCTGAGTATTGCTGTGAAACATCAACAGTACCAAGTGATGATTTTACACTTAAAATTCCATTGAAATAAAATGATATTGTATTAGCTAATTTCTTAAACCCATAATCTATAGACTGATTTGAGGGAGTAACAACAAGAATTGAATCTGTTTGTGAAAGCAGATGATAATTTGAGAAAAGAAAACAGGACAACAAAGAAACTATGAAAAATGACGTAGATAACTTAGATCTATCTACCGGTTTCAGTAATAATAATTTCAGTCCTTCTATTAAGTCTTCGTCCAAATTCTGTAGCATTAGTAGTAATAGGTTTCGATTTGCCAAATCCTTTAGTTGCAATTCTAATTGGTGCTACCCCTTTTCGGACAAGGTAGTCTTTTACTGCTTTTGCACGTTTATCAGAAAGAATCAAATTTGATCTATCACTACCAATATTGTCTGTATGTCCTTCAATAAGAATACGTACACCTTGTTTATTTAACATAAATTGGTACAATACTTCTAACTCTTTAACAAAATCAGGAAGAACAACAGATCCAGTTGGGAACAATAAATTTTCAATTATCAATTTTCTTTGAATTTCAAGTACAGGAATTGTTTTCCGTAACAATTCAGTCCCCATTGCATTTACAACTGCCACATTTATTGAATCAGGAATTGCAGGTTGTTCAGTAACATACGATATTGCAAATAAATTAGTTAACTGCATTGCATATTGAGCTAAAATATTAGCAAACGGCATTCTAATGTCAAAAACACTCCCTCTACTTAAAGTAGTTAGTGTATCATATTCTTTTAAAGGAAGAGGTGAAATGCTAAACAAACGTAAATCATTCTTTTTGAGATATTGTGCAATTGATTTAGTAGTGTGAAACGTTTTACCATTTCCATTTTCTTCACCTTTTTGATGGTAAGGTGCATCAGTAATGAGAATGACAACCTTATTTGCAGACGGACGAAATTGGATGCGTGAAACAGCTGAAAGTGCTTCTAAAGCATTTTCCTTTTCATCCATACCACCTGCTGCTCGAATAAAAGATAACCAAGCTAAGAAGGTTTTAATATTTTCTGTAGGTTGGTACACTTGCTCAACATTATCAGAATAAGTAATGAGAGCTAAGCGTGAATCAACACCACGTTCTTTAATTGCTAGAGTGAATTTTTCAATGTTATTTCGAGTT
>JBDNFX010000172.1:0-16359 GCA_041689575.1 Kapaibacterium sp. (SeqCode) | reverse complement strand
TTGTTGAGGCTGTATTTGTTAACAAAGTAACTTTTTTACCTTTTAGTTCTTTGAATTTATTAGATACAAGGACATCAATTCCTAAAGAAACTCTAGATTGAGATTGAAGTGAAGTTTGTGAAAGTAACAAAAAGGAGATTAGCAGCACGAAATGGAAATAATTATTCTTAGTCATGACCTTCTAAAATTCTACGAACTGTATCTGAATCCAATTCTAATAAATTAGCAATTTCTCGTAATGTTTCTTTTTCTAATGTATCTATATTCCGCCAATCATCAAAAAGATTTGCACGTTCACCAGAAGCTTTTGCAATCTTAATTCCAATAATAAACATAGAAGTTTTAAAAAGATCAACTTCTTTTTGGTCTGAAAAAGTTTTAAGAATTTCACAAGCTTTTGTTAAACCTTGTTGATGAGTTTTTGGTTGTGAATTAAACTTTTCAATAACGGTTGACCAATTATGCATTAACCCCGCTAAAATTTCTTTAGCTAGTCCGCTTTTATAAGCCTCATTCAAATTGATTTCATTCAATAAGGAATTTCTTTCACGAATAGAAACTGTACCGTCAGCTTTAGCAACCTCTTGGAACACCCATAATGGCACGTAACATAAAACTGACCAGTCTTGTGCAGAGAAATTATTTTCATAGAGTGTTGGCATTGAACCCTTAATACTATTGATTTCAACGAATATACAATAAAGATAATAAACAACAATAGAATAAACAAATCTAAAAGTGAATTTGTCAAATTTAGACCATTGTTTTTTATACTATAATGGAATTATCTTTATATTGAATGTTATGCAAGGTTGCATATAAACCACCTAATGCAAGAAGTTCCCTATGCGTTCCTTGTTCCCGAAGAATACCGTGATGAAGAACTAAAATTCTATCTGCTTTTTGAATAGTAGAAAGCCTATGTGCAATTATTATAGAAGTTCGTCCTTTCATTAGAGTTTCTAACGATTTTTCAATTATCAATTCTGTTTCTGAATCAATTGACGAAGTTGCTTCGTCGAGAATGAGAATTTCTGGGTCAGTAACTAATGCTCTACAGAAAGAAATAAGTTGTTTTTGACCAACAGATAAGGTTACTCCACGTTCTTTTACGGATGTTTCATACTTGAGAGGCAATGCTTCAATAAAATCACTTGCACCCAATTGCTTTGTCGCAGCTTCTATTTGTTCTTGTGTAATATCAGTTCTTCCCAAGGTTATATTATCTTGTATAGACCTAGAGAACAAGAAAACATCTTGAATTACTAAGGCTGTTTTAGAACGTATCGATTCTTGAGAATACTCACGAATATCAACTCCATCTAAGGTAATTGAACCAACTGTGAAATCATAGAAACGACATAACAAATTGATAATCGTGGTTTTTCCAGAACCAGTTGCACCTACTATTGCGACAGTTTCACCCTTTTTTACTGTAAAACTAATTGAATCCAAAACAGTTTGTACTGAATCATAAGAAAACGAAACATCAGAAAATTTAATTTCATTTTTAAGAGATGAAAATTCTTTTAAATTTTGGTTCGTTTCTAAATGTTCAGTGGTATCCAAGAGTTCAAAAATTCGTTCAGATGCAGCTAAAGCACTTTGTAATGTATTAAATTGTTCTGTTAACTCTCGGACGGGTCGGAAGAACATAGCACTATACTGCGTGAAAGCAATCAATACACCTATAGTAATTCCTCCACCTGTTAACATATCCCGTGCAGTAAACCACAAAGATATTGCCAATGCAATAGTACTTAGCAATTCTACTACTGGTAAAAATACTGCATAATAGGAAATGGTTTTTACTTGTAGTTTTGTATATCTGTTATTTATTTCTTCGTATTCGTCAAATTTCGATTTTTCTTTGTTAAATAGTTTAACAGTAATAATTCCGCTTATAAACTCATTTAAGAAAGAATTCATTTTTGAAATTTCTGTTCGTACTTTTGTATAAACTATTCGAACTTTCTTTTGGAAAATTGAAGACGCAATAAACAGAATGGGTAAAACTATCACCGTTGCAAGTGTCAACTTCCAACTGGTAAGAATCATAAACACAACTATCCAGGCAATTAACAACACATCGGCAACAATCATAACAACACCAGAAGAAAACAGATCGAGTAAGGCTTCTACGTCGTTTGTAACACGCGTTATAAGTCGTCCTAATGGAGTTTTGTCGTAATATCGTTGAGAAAGAGAATGTATATGCTCAAAAAGTTTAATTCTAATATCATATAACGAACGTTCTCCTACTCTTACCATAATTAACGACATAGTATATTGAAGAACCCCGTTTACGATAAGTAATGCTAAAATTACCATCCCATAATACTGCAATAATGCCCAATCTTTATTTGCAATAGAAGTATCGATAGCTTGTTTTATTAAGTAAGGTCTAAAGGGAGTTAAAGCACTGGCAACTATTGTTATTATAGTTGCTATAAATACTTGTCCACGATAGGGTTTAATAAACCCTATTAGCCTCACAATCATTTTGAGGTCAATTTTCTTTTGAGAGGTTTTTGAAGTAGATTCAGACATATATTGAAAAGATTTTTAAATCGGAATGGAAAATGCCCAAAAGAGCAACCAAGAAACTAACCCTGTAAGAATCGGTATGACGAAATTGTCATCGATTTTACTATAATCAGAAAACAGTTCGCCCAATGTTCCTACAAGAACTCCAATAAAGAAGAAGAGTATTCCAATTGGTTCGATTTCTCGTACATAAACTACAAACAACGCTACTAAGCATCCAGATAACAAAAAAGCCAAAGTTCCAATATAAGTTTTGTTCCCTAATAACTTCTTTTTGCCAAATCTTCTTCCAAACAATGCTGCACTTGTATCGGAAATTACCAATACAGAAAATGCTACTAAGAAAATATCTACAGGGAAAATGGCTAATGAAATTGTTGCAGCTACAAGTACGAACGATGCACCATTCAACATATACCATTTGGGAGTTATTTCATGTTCACGTAGCATATCGCCATACAGATTCATTAGGAATGCTCTATGTTTACCTTCTATATTTGTAACGAAATTTATGACAAGTGTAAAAATCATTATTGGAATCATAACAGAAAGTCCAATAACCCTATCGTTGACAAACGCATAAATGATAGGTATTAGAAGTGAAAGTAAATGTATAATTTTTCTTCCTACTTCTGCTTTGTAAGTAATATGATTATTTTTTGAATTTGAAATAGTTGATTCCATTTTTGTAAGTTTGCATTTGAAACTATTTACTTTATTGGAAAAAGCAAAAGTGTTAGAGCTCTATTCGAATGCGAAAATAAATCTTGGTCTTTCGATATTGAATAAACGTGAAGACGGATTTCATAATCTTTATTCTTTATTTCTGCCAATTACGCTCTATGACATTCTTTATTTTGAACCATCTTCGAAAGTTATAGTTGAGTCTAACATTGGCGATATAGTTCCTCAAGAAATGAATCTTTGTTTCAAAGCTGCTATGGCTCTAAAAAAGGCAACTGGTACTAAAGATGGAGTCCGAATAGTCTGCAAAAAGGAAATTCCACTTGGTGCTGGGCTTGGAGGAGGTTCATCGAACGCAGCTTTTACACTATTAGGTTTACGAACTTTTTGGAATTTGGATATTTCAGACGCAGATTTACTAGCTATTGCTGAGACTTTAGGAAGTGATGTACCTTTTTTTATTAAAAACACCCCCTCAATAGTTCAAGGGAAGGGTGATATTTTAACAGAAACACCCATTAAAGTTTTTCCCTATTCAGTTTTAGTTGTAAACCCAGGAATACATTCAAATACTGCACTTGCGTTTAAAAAACTTGAACGAACTAGTACCTTTTTTCAGTCAAAAATAGATTATTCCTTGTTATTTTCAAAAAATGTGTTTGATTTGCAGTATAGTATTGATGAAATTGTGAATGATTTTGAAATTCTCCTTCAAAAAGAATATCCAATTTTGGTGGAAATAAAATCTACGATGCTGTCCTTTGGTGCAGATTTATCTATAATGACAGGAAGTGGATCTACGATGATTGGTCTTTTTTCAAAAGAAATGAAGACTGATTCTTTAGATACAGCCTATCAATATTTTAAGAACATTTATACATCTACCTATAAAGTTGATTGTATACTATAAAAATGAAAATATATGAATATACTTGTTACAGCAGCAGAAATAACTCCTTTTGCTAAAGCTGGTGGATTAGCAGATGTTGTTGCATCCTTGTCAAAAGAATGGGCTTTGTTAGGCCATAAAGTGGTAGTTGTTGTTCCAAAATATGGTATGATAGATCACTCGTTGTATTCTATAACACCTACAAACACTATTGTTGAAGTTCCAATGAGTCATTGGAAGGTATATGCTCGTTTATGGAAAGGGAAAATTCCAAATTCAGAAGTTGATGTATACTTTTTAGAATCGAATGATTATTTTGATCGACGTGGAATTTATGGTGACCGAGAAGGGTATACTGACAACGATAAGCGATTTACATTTTTAAGTAGAGCAGTCTTTGAAGTTGCAAAAGCTATAAATTTTAAACCAGATATTCTCCACGCTCATGATTACCATACTGCACTTTCTTTAGCTTTTCTGAAAATATTTTATCGCTACAATTCTTTGTTTTCTAAAACTGCAGGTGTGTATACTATACACAATATGGGGTATCAAGGTCAATATAATCCTTCTACAATAATGCCATTAATGGGGATTAGTTTAAAAGATTTTTATCCTGGTAGTTGGTATGAACACGATGGAATATTCAATTCTATGAAGGTTGGAATTATGTTTGCTGACAAAGTAACTGCAGTGAGCCCAACGTATTCTAAGGAAATTCGCTGGACAACATTAGGTGAAGGGATGCAACCGTATCTAAATTCAAAAGGTGGTGATGTAATCGGCATTTTGAATGGAACAGACTATACAGAGTGGAATCCAGAAATTGATAATTTGATTTATTCGCCCTATTCTCAAAATGTTTTAGAAACTAAAGAAATTAATAAACAACGGTTTTTAAATGAACATTGTCCTCAAAATTCAGATTTTTCGAACGATATTCCTTTAATTGGAATGGTTACAAGACTTACCAGACAAAAAGGAATTGATGTTTTAGAGCAGGTTCTTGAAAGTTATCTACATTCAGGTGTTTTTCGTTTTGCTTTGTTAGGTTCTGGTGAAAAACGTTTCGAAGATTACTTTAGGTACTTAGAAAGAAAATATAGCGGAAGTGTAATTATTCATTTAGGTTACAACAACGTACTGTCTCATAAGGACATAGCCTCGGCGGATTATTTAATGATGCCTTCACTTTATGAGCCTTGTGGATTAACGCAAATGTATGCAATGAAATACGGTACAATCCCTATAGTTCGTTCTACTGGTGGACTTTCTGACACTGTTCTTGAGTATAATAGGAACACTTCACAAGGAACAGGATTTTTGTTTTATGGGTATAATGCTCATGATTTAAGTCTAACTATTAATAGAGCCTTAAGTGTGTATAAAACAAAACCGCATTGGAATACTATTCGTAGAAATGGAATGAATGCAGATTTTTCTGCAGGAAGATCGGCAGAAGAATATATCAAAGCTTTTAAATGGGCTTTAGAAAAAACTTAATTTTTTTTAAAATAGTTTACTTAGTGAAGTTACCCCAATTGGTTCTATTGATGTAAATGCTTCGGCATATTGAACGCCAATTTTGTAACCAAAGAATTTGGCTCGGTCTTCTAAGAAATTCAAAAATTCTGGTCTGGAAATTACTGTATCTATTTCTTTGTTTTCGTTGGAAGTATTTGGATTATAAAATTGAGAAGAATATGCTAATACAGATTCTGTTTTTCTTTTAAAAACTAAAGATATATCGACATAAAATTGTGGTTCGAATTCGTACATTTGCATAAATGAATATATTTTTTTTGCTCTATGTGGGCTTTGTAATTCATTTGTTATTGGGTCTAATGTTCGAATTTTAGATACCCCGCTTAGAAACTGTGCTTTTCGAGCAATGGAATGTACTGCTTCGTGGTCTGGGTGCCGTTCAAATTTGGGTGGAATAAGCAATACATCAGGTTTTACCATTCGTATGTATTGAACTACAGTATGAATGTTTTCTTTTGTAGTTTGTACATTCCCATCTTCAAAATCTAAGAAATATCTCTTTGTAATTCCTAAAATTGTTGAGGCATTAGCTGCTTCTTGTTTTCTAAGTTCTGGTGTACCTCGCGAGCCTAATTCACCCACAGTACAGTCTAAACAGACCACTGTATGCCCTTCATCTGATAACACTGCAAGTGTTCCTCCACAAGAAAGTTCTATGTCGTCGGGGTGTGCAGCAATTGTAAGTATAACAGCCATAGTAATTCTATTTATAAAAAAAATTGATAAACCAAGGGTTGCCAACCAAATATGTTAAGAGTAGATAAATATAGATTATTGGAACGATAAGTAACATACTATCGAACCTGTCGAGCATTCCGCCATGCCCTGGAAGAATAGAAGAAGAATCTTTAATACCAGCATCTCTTTTAAAAAGTGATTCCGTTAAATCGCCTAACGGTCCTACGATTCCAACGATAAGACTTATAACAATTGCGTTTTGAAGACTAAAAGTTGGTAAAAGAAAATGTGCTAAGCCAATAAAGAAAACTGCAGCTCCAACCAAACCGGCGATAGATCCTTCCCAACTTTTTTTAGGACTAATTCTAGCCCAAAGTTTGGCTTTTCCAAATTTCTTCCCAATAAAAAAGGCAAAAGAATCACAAGCCCAAATGGAAAAGAATAAACAAGTTAGGAAAGAACCGCCCCAATCGGGCATAGATGTAATATTAATTCCATCAGGTAATAACGACGGTACAATTGAAGGAGACTCTAGAATATTAATATAGTGATACATTTCTCGTATGCTTATAAGACAACAAAAGAAAATTCCAATATAGGCTGCACCAAAAACTGTAAAGGCAACGTTTACAATTGGATTTGTTCTCTTTCTCCAAAGTTCTCCTATCATAGTGGCAATGATGAAGAAAATAAATAAACCTGCAGAAGTTACTAATGACAATCCCAATCCTTGTAAACGCATTGCTTGAGAACCAAAATATGTTATCGCTGCATGAATAAGTACAACAACAATTCCAGTAATTGTGTGTGGCGATAGTTGTTTCGCCTTGCCCAACATATAAACTTCCCACAGCAGTAGCGAAGCCGATGCAGCGACTAATATTGCAAAAAACACTCCTCCAATATAAATCATTATTATAATCAAGGGAACAGCAACTAGTGCGGTAATCCATCTATATTTTAGACTACTTTTAGGATTTTCGTTTATAACTGCATTCATATCAAAATTACTTATTGTTTTATTATATCCCCATTATCAGATATTTTTAACGGAGTTTCTGGAAAGTCTTCAGCAGTAAGCCTTTGTAAAAGCGGGATAGCAGATTTAGTAGAGTCATAATCTGGAACTCCTTTACCACGTTGAATTATTGGAATAATAGTTCCTTTTTGAAAGGATCCAGTTTTCGCATCAAGAGTTAAATCAAAAATTGCAGTAATTCCATTTTCATTTTTTAAATTAAAGTGTCCATACGTGAGGAAATTCCCCATCGAATAAAGTATTAAACGATCTTTGTATAACTCCATTCCTCGTAGTACGTGAGGACCATGTCCCAAAACAAGATCTGCCCCAGCATCAATGACTGTTTTCGCAAACAAAGGAAGGTTTCCACGTTGTTCACCCATAAATACTTCTGCAGTTTTAGGAGTATTTAAAGCTTTTCTGCCTTCGGCTCCACCATGAAAAGAAACTATAAGAATGTCAAATTTTTTAGAAAGTTTCGAAACTACCTTTTTTGCATTTTCAATATCACTAACTGTGTAGGAAGTAGAAGAAAATCCAAATGCCACCACTCCTACGGATGTTATTCCATATTGAAGCGTTGAATATCCTTTCTTAGGTGCAAAAGAAATTCCATTATCGTCAAGGGTTTTTTGTGTAAAAGTATATCCTTCAACACCATAATCTTCTGAATGATTGTTGTCTAAACTAACAACAGTTATACCCAACTTTTTAAGTAAAGGAGCAAGTGTAACAGGCATTCCAAATTCGTAGCAACGTCCAGCATTTCGGGAAGCTTGAGAACATTTAGAAGCAGTCATAGAATTGGTAGCAAACGAACCCTCCAAATTCCCAAATACTAAAGATGCATCGGTTAAATACTTTGCAATTGGGAGAAACTCTGCTCCATTATTTTCTGGCACTTCCAAACTAGGAGTAAACGATCCGAACATAACATCGCCTACTGCCTTAATTCGAAATTGAGCCTCTACTGTTCCAAATGCTAAACAAAAAATGGCGACTAGGAGTATTGATGAGTTGTTAAGCATTTGAAAGTATATTTTTAAGAGAGTTGATCAAAGGAATAGGCGAAGGATCTTCTTTACGTAACATCGCACAATGGAAACTTATCCAATCACCTAAGTGAATCAACGATATAATTCTAGTTAGAAAATGATTCCCAACTCCATAAACAGTAATCATATTTGAAGAAATAGATTGGTTTAAAATGGTTGAAAGTGCTTCATTTCGAATATTTACTCTTTCGTGGTCTAAAACATCACGTAGGAGAATAATAACTGAAGAATTTACAAAATCATTTTCCTTTACCCAACTACAAATTTCATTATGATTCATTTCTGGCAATACATTCCCAAAAGCAAACATTTTTGCATTTTCTTGCAGTTGACCTCTCCATCGAAGTTGAATTGTATCATAAAGATCGGAATTCACATAAAAGAATGGTAACTTATTGTAAATTTTTTTAGCTATTGAAAAAGCTTCATTTTCAGAAATTGTTATATCAGCGTACCTTAACGTCAAAGTTGGGATAAGAGAAATAATTTCTTCAATAGCTTTTGAAATGGTATGAATTAAATCTTCGTCAAATGTTTTTTCAGTCAATACCATTAACAAAGGAAAAAATGAATAAGCAAAGGCTGCTCGAGGCTGGAACCCTGTTGGTAGTTCTATGCAAGGGTATCCTTTATCTTTTGCATGTTTTCCAACAGTTCCACCAGTAGTAAGGCATAGAAAATTGGTACAATATTGTTCTGCTTCATACATTGCACTGATAGTTTCTTCGGTATTTCCAGAGTAACTCGAAACAACAACAAGAGCGTTTGGATCTACATTTTTAGGGAAAGTATACGATCGAACAACTTTCATAACGAATGGGAAACCATCTATTGCTGAAGTAATAGTTCTAACCGTATCACCAGCAATTGCGGAACCACCCATACCTAAAACAATTATTTCCTTAGAAAATAGTTGAATAGGCAACTGTTTTGCGTTTTCTCCCAATGCTACTGCTGCTATTACATCATCGGAAAACTTTGTAAGTATTTCAATCATTTTTTGAGAATCGAAAGATTCAATTATTCTTTGGTATTCTTCTTGGCTTGCATCTTTAGTATTCATTGTAAATTTATATTTCCGTAATTTTAGCTTTATTTCAACTATTTAATTTATTAAAAATTATAATCGTTTGTAAACGAATGTACCACTATTTCATTATTACACCGTGATTACTACCATAGACTATTTTTTAATTTCATTCTATTTCTTTGCAATTATCTTTGTAGGATTCTTACCGAAACTTAAAAAGAGTTCAAATAATTCATTTGTTGACTTTTTTCTCGCTGGTAGAACCGTTACACTTCCAATGTTTGTAATGTCCTTAGTTGCAACATGGTACGGATCAATTGTTGGTGTGGGAGAATTTATTCATTCGTATGGAATTCTTACCTGGTTTTGTTTTGGGTTACCTTACTATATAATTGCATTTTTGTTCGCAATGTTTTTTGCAAAAAAAATAAGGAGTAATAGTTTTCTTTCGATTCCTTCTGCAATTGAAAAAAAATTTGGAACAAAACCAAGTATTATTGTTGCGTTTTTATTGTTGTTTATTACAATACCTGCACCGTACAGTTTAACATTGGGAGTAATTTTACAAGTTATATTACCAATTCCATTGTGGGCTACGATATTGTTAGGAACTGGAATTTCCTTACTTATTGTTTCTAAAGGAGGGTTAAGATCGGACTTGTATGCAAATGCGGTTCAATTTGTTTTAATGTTTTTAGGGTTTGGCATTTTACTCTTATTTTCTTGGGCAACATTCGGTTCTCCAATTGAAATGTTCGACAAGGTTCCCTTGTTTCTTAAAAATCCATTTGATGGTTCTTCAATTTGGATTATACTTTCTTGGAGCATCATTGCCTTACAAACATTTGTTGATCCAAGTTTTCACCAACGTTGCGCTGCAGCCTCAAGTCCTAAAGTTGCTCAAAGGGGAATTCTTGTTTCAATATTTTTTTGGTTTGTGTTCGATACTTTAACTATGATAACTGGATTGTACAGCATTGTCTATATTGCGGACAAAAACCCATTGGTTGTTTTTACTTCACTATCTTCAATTGTTTTATATACTCCATGGAGTGGAATATTCTTTGTGTCAATACTCGCAATAGTAATGTCAACATTAGAAAGTTATTTGTTGGTAAGTTCAAGTATTTTATCGTTAGATATTCTTGAAAAACTTCCTATAAAAAAGAAATATCTTCAATTCCATTTGCCCTCAATGCTTATTGTTTCAATTGTTTCGGTGATAGTTTCTATGAATGTACCTTCAATTACAACAATTATTTACATCGCTGCAAGTGTTGTTGTTCCAGGTGTTTTTTATCCAGTCGTTTTATCACTTTTACCCAATCTAACACTTCGAAAGGGGACAACGTATTTTTGTATACTATTACCGCCAATTTTAGTGTCCTCAATAATAGTTTTGAAAAACTTCCATACCGAACAATTTATATTTTTTCAAAATATTGAGCCGATGATTCCCGGAATGCTCGTTTCTACAATACTTGTTGCATTTAGTTTACAAAAAAGAAGTAAATTTGTAATATGATGACAATTTCTAACATACTATCAAGCTCTAGATTTGTATTAGTTCTCCCTTCAATTTATTTTTTGTGGACCCATCAAATTGAATGGCTTGTGTTTACTATTTTTTTAACTTCACTATCTGATATCCTAGACGGATATTTTGCCCGTAAGAAAAACGAAGTTACGGAGTTAGGGAAAATCATTGACCCATTAGCAGATAAAGTATATGTTGGGGCAATGACAATTAGTTTGTTTGTTTTTGATTACATTCCTTTATGGTTTTTAGCAGTTATTTTAGGGCGTGATATACTTATTTTAGTAGTAAGTATTATTATAACTAAGAAAACAAAAAAGACTTTAATGTCAAACTATATAGGAAAAGCAACAGTTATTCTAATAAGTATCACGTTACTTTTAACGTTATTCCGATCGAATGAATATGTAGATTCAATAGTATTTTTTTTACAAATTCTTTCAACAATTGCTATGGCAGTTTCATTGATTTCTTACGGTAATTTGGCTGTGAACGCTCTTTCAAAACAATTAGAATAACGATGTCCACTTTACAACAATACATAAAAGATTTAGCGTATTCAATTGCTCCACAACCAATTGAACGAGCTTCTATAGAAAGCTTTTTGTCAGTTGTGGAAGAAAAACTACTTAACTCGTTTGAAAACGAACTTGAACAATGTATATCTATAGGTGCTTATGCACGTGAAACCGCTATACGATACACAATTGATAAAGAATCAGATTTTGATTTACTACTTTTGTTTAAAAATGAAAACGACTTAGAAGGTTTCAACCTTAAAAAAGAGGCAATAATTAAATTCATTTCTAAAAACTACACTCAATCCGAAGAAGTAACAAAAGACTTAAAAGTTCAAATGAAATTCGGCAAAGTAGATTTGATTCCAGCAGTTGTTTCGTTTCAAAATGATATACCAAAATTATTCATTGCCAATAAAAATAAAAGCTCTTGGGTTCAAAAAAATCCACTTACTTTTGATGAGTTTATTAACAAAAAAAACGAAGAGAGTTCTTTTACGTTAAAACCAATTATTCGCCTTCTAAAATACTGGAACATCTCTCACGGTAGGTATTTTACGACTGAATCTTTAGAAGAATTTGCAGCAAATAGAATTTCTTCTGTTCATTCTTTACAAGCTGAAATTGTACATATTCTGGAACAAGTTCCTGTTCTTTTAAAAGAAAACATTAAATCAATTCGGGTACTACAAGAGCTTCAAGAATTAACTCCACAACTTAAACAAGTTGTCTATAAAAATGACGAGTATAAATCACTGTTTATATTCAAACAACTCTTTCCACCAGTATATTAAATAGAGAATCAATATGGGTATTTTCGACAAAATAAAGGATAAGGTTACCTCGGCGGTCAAGAGTACCGTTGATTCTGTAGTAAAAACAACTACAGAAGTTTTTCAGTTCGACAAGTTACGAGAAGGTTTAGAAAAAACTAGAAATTCTTTTGTAAATAAACTTCGAAGTACAATCGGGTTTGGTCGGAAGATTGATGAAAAATTACTTGAAGAAATTGAAGAAGTTTTAATTACTTCTGACATAGGATTTGATACAACACAACGAATTCTAAATTCAGTCCGAAAAACGGTAAAACGCGAAGGTTTCGAAACAGGCGACAAGATATACGAGCTGATAAAACAAGAAATTCTCGCAATTTTTGCGGAAGTTCCTATACCTTCTCTTGAAGATGTTTATACTTTAGAAGGCGTTGAAAAACCTTTTGTTTTGATGATGATTGGTGTCAATGGTGTAGGCAAAACCACCACTATTGGTAAACTTGCATTTAACTACAAAAAGTATGATAAGAAAGTTTTAATCGGTGCAGCCGATACATTTCGCGCTGCTGCGAACGAGCAGTTAGATGTTTGGGCAAAAAGAGCAGATGTAGATATAATTAAACAAAAACAAGGTTCTGACCCTGCAGCTGTTGTTTACGATACCCTAGCCGCTGGAATAGCTCGTAAATCTGATGTAATTCTCATAGATACCGCCGGACGATTACATAATAAAGCGAATCTGATGAAAGAATTAGAAAAAATTAATCGGGTAATGAAAAAGCATAAAGAATCTGCTCCTGATGAAGTTTTCTTAGTCTTAGATGCAACTACCGGACAAAATGCACTTCAACAAGCTAAAGAATTCTCGAAAGTTGCACCAATTACAGGAATAGTACTTACGAAACTTGATGGTACTGCAAAAGGTGGAGTAATTATTGCCATTACATCAGAATTGAAAATACCGGTTAGATTTATTGGTGTTGGTGAAAAAATTGACGATTTACAACTTTTCGATCCAATTGCATTTACTGATGCACTTTTCGATTTGCCTGAAACTGATAAAATAAATGTAGATTGATTAAATGTTAAAAACCTTGTATCGTTGGATTTTTTGGATAGTTTTTATATTACTTTTTATTGCTATTTGCTTAGGTATTTGGTTAGGATTTGATATAACAAAACGATTCTTAACTCCATTAATTCAAACGAAAACGGATAAAATGTTTATTGTTAAAAGTAACTCAGCAAGATCATCGTTAAAAATTGTCCCATTTGTACAAGATCTACTTTTAATGGATTTACTACTCGATTCAATGAATTCTAGAATTTCTGTAGATCCTTTGTTTTCTTCTGATTTTAAAAATAGAAAGAAAAGTTACTCATACACCCACAAAGAAGTTTACAAAACCTTAGTGCAAGAACTCAATCGAATAAACTATTCATATACAGATTATCAAGACCTACGAAAAAATTGTCTTAAAGTATTGATTACAAAATTTCCTTTATCTGAGTTAAAAGTTAAAACTACAGAAATGTTTACAAAAACAGAAAAGCAGAAATTGTTATTGTTATCGTATATGAAAAATATTGATTCTGATCCAATTTTTTCTGACTCTTCAAAAGCAATTCCATATTCGTTTGTCAAAGAGTACACAGTTGAATCAATTATTCCCAAAATTCTACCAGTTTTAATTGGTTTTGATAAAAAACCATAGGTTGAAAAAAAGCATAATGAATTCAAAAACTATTGCAGAACTTTTTATAGCCATAACTACCGAATATGCGTTTAGCAAAAAACCTGTATATAGTTACAAAAAGAACGATGTTTATGAAGATATTTCATTCAATTCTCTACGTGCAACAGTTCAACAATTATCAATAGCACTTCATATCCTTGGACTTCAGAAAGGTGATAAAGTTGCTATTATTTCAGAAAATAGATACGAATGGGTTGTATCTGATTTTGCAATTGCATGTTTAGGATTAGTTAGTGTACCGCTTTATACTTCTGTAACTCCTACTCAAATTGAATTTATTTTAAAAGATAGTGAAGCCAAAGCAGTGATAGTTTCAAATTCACTTTTATGGTCGAAAGTATCAAAAATTGTAAAAAATTGCCATTCAGTTGAACACTATATTTCAATGAATTTAATTGATGAACAAGAATTTACTTTACTTACTTTCGAATCGCTCTTACAAAATGCACATTTAACTATTGACAAACAACAAAATAGTTCAGAATGGTTTGAAGTACAATGTTTATCTGTTTCACCAAATGATGTTTTGACTATTATTTATACTTCTGGAACAACAGGTGAACCTAAAGGTGTCCTTCTGTCGAATGAAAACATACTTTCTAATATTCAATCGATTTTAAAAGTAATATATGTAACATTTGAGGACATATTTTTGTCTTACTTACCATTAGCACATGCTTATGAAAGAACAACAGGATTTTATTGTTCTTTTGCATCGGGTGCGACAACGGTTTTTGCAGAATCTATTGATACTGTTGCTGCAAATATTAAAGAAACAAACCCAACAATACTTACAAGTGTTCCAAGATTGTTTGATAAAATATATACCAAAATGGAGAAGGCTTTTGCATTAGAATCGGATCTAAAACAAAAAGCAATTCGATACTCTCTTGCAGTTGGTTTACAGTATTTCAAAATGTCGCAAGTTCAAAAAGTATCCTTAGTATTAGAACTAAAATATGGTTTAGTAAACTGGTTGCTGCTTTCAAAACTACGCTCTAAGATTGGTTCGGAAATTCGCCTTTTTGTTTCAGGTGGTGCGGCATTGTCGCAAAAAAGTGCCGAATTTTTTTTAGGAATGGGATTTGTTATTCTTGAAGGGTATGGGCTCACTGAAAGTTCGCCTGTTTTGTGTGTAAACAGATTTGACAATATAGAAATTGGTACCGTTGGCCAACCATTAGACGGAGTTGAAATCCGTTTATCAGAAGATGGAGAGATATTAGCTCGTGGTAAAAATATAATGCTTGGCTATTATAAACGTAATGAAGAAACTAAAGAAACAATTTTAGACGGCGGATGGCTTGCAACAGGAGATATTGGTCAGATAACTGAAAGAGGGAATTTACGTATTATAGATCGTAAAAAAAACATTCTCATTTCGAAAGGTGGGAAAAATATTGCTCCAAATCCAATTGAACAGCTAATTTCGGAAAGTCCCTTAATAGATCAGATAATTCTTATTGGCGATAATCAAGAATATTGTGTTGCACTTATTGTTCCTGAAAGTTCAGAATTAAAACGAATTGCTGAAATATTAGGATTAGCTAATGAATCTATGGAAACATTGCTCGTCAATGCGGAAATTTTACGTCATTTTAAGCAAGAAATTGACCTAAGACAGAAAAACTTTGCAAAATATGAACGAGTGCGTAAATTTGCTTTATTGCCGGTTCTATTTTCCATTGATAGTGGTGAACTTACACCGAAACTCAGTATAAAACGTTCAGTCGTTGAAAAAAAATATAAACATATAATAGATACGTTATACCAATAATATACTATGCCCAAAAGAACAGATTTATCTAGAATTCTCATTATTGGATCTGGTCCTATCGTCATCGGACAAGCCTCAGAATTTGATTATAGCGGAACACAAGCTTGCAAAGCTCTTCGAGAAGAAGGTTATTACGTAATACTTGTAAATTCTAACCCAGCAACTATAATGACCGACCCAACCGTTGCTGATTCCACCTATATTGAACCAATAACCACAAGTTTTTTAGAAGCAATAATTGCAAAAGAACGCCCAGATGCTATTTTGCCTACAATGGGAGGCCAAACGGCTTTAAATGCTGCTTTAGATTTGTACGATCGAGGTATTTTAGATAAATATAACGTTCAGTTGATAGGATCCAAAGTTGAAGCTATTCGGAAAGCTGAAGATCGTGAATTGTTTTTAGCGGCAATGACTAAATGCGGTTTGGAAATGCCGATTGGTGGTTTTGTAAATACCGTTGAAGAAGGTTTGATACTAATTGAAACGTTAGGTTTCCCTGCAATTATTCGCCCCTCCTTTACTTTAGGTGGAACTGGTGGCGGAGT
>JBDNFX010000171.1:0-7003 GCA_041689575.1 Kapaibacterium sp. (SeqCode) | reverse complement strand
AAAAGAAACTGCAAAGCAAGTTGCTTCAGAAATGACTCAGAAAGATGTACTCGGAACACACATTAGAGAAGAGTTAGGAATTAACGAAATTAGCCACGCTAAGCCTATTCAAGCTTCATTTTCTCCTGGGGCAGCATTTACTGTGGGAGGAATATTACCTTTGTTAGTTGTACTTTTTGCAACTATTAATGGTATGGAATATTGGCTATATGGTTTCACGATAATATTCCTAATTGTTTTAGGTTCAATAGCCGCTAAAATTGGTGGTTCGAGCGTAAAAAAATCAATCATTCGGATAACCATTTGGGGTTCTCTTGCAATGGGCTTATCTGCACTGGTGGGTTATTTGTTCGGAGTTAATTTATAATTTAAGTTATTAAATCAAAACAGCATTATGAACGAAGCACATTTTCATTTACTAGTAAATCATTTACCAATCATTTTCCCATTGGCGGGAGCCATTGTATTAATAACAGGTTTATTTTCTAAATCTGAAGCTGTAAAACGAACAGCATTTATGATTTTCATTTTGGGAGCAATTTCTGCAATTTTTGCAATGATAAGTGGCGGAGGAGCAGAAGAAGTAGTAGAAAAATTAAACGAAGTTTCAGAAAGTTTCATTTCTAATCATGAAGATAGTGCTAAAATATTTTCGATTTTATCGTATATTCTAGGTGGAGTTTCAATCTTTGGACTTTGGGGAAGTATTAAAGAAAAAGCATTTTCTAATATCGTTTCTATCGGGATTTTGATATTTACTTTTGTGGTTTTGTTCTTTGCAAAACAGACAGGCACATCAGGTGAAGAAATAAGTCACAAAGAAATTAGAAGTGGTAGCATTACTGCTCCCTCTTCTGAAAATACTATCAAAGAAAATGGTGTTAACGATTAGAATATGACTAAAACTGAAAAACAAGGACTCCTGCAATTTCTAAAAATTGCGGGACCTTTTTTAAAAAGTGATAATGATTTAGGTGGTCAAGACAGTAATTTTAAACTTTTATCAATTCCTATTATTGCTATTAAGTAAGTACTGATCTCTTGACCATTTACAAACACGCTAACGTTTACGGTCAGCAATTTTCGAAAAACATAACTTCCGTAACTATTGAAGAAATTTGTTCGACAATTGAAAACTATTGCTACGAAATCATATTAAATCTATATAGGACTAAAAATGAATTTAACTAAACAAATTGCAAAACGTTTGAGAGACATTTATTTTGGTAGCAATTAAACAACTTCTATCATACTTTGATGGTAAATCCTTCTCATTCCTGAAAAGTAGTTTTATACTACAATTACAGTAAATAAAATTCTATACTAACTTATTTTTTCATATTTAGCTTTGGACAACTTTGTCAAATGGAAAGTAATGTATACGACAGATTGTTTTTAAATTGAAAGTAGGTGGACAATTACAACAACAAGAGATTGAAGTCTATAGATGTACACCTTCTACTCCACCACGCTGGGCAAGAAAAAAACCTAATGGGCAAACATTGATGGTACCGTATAGCGCTGGATGTGGAATATGGTAGTTGAATTGTTGTTTCTGTTTCATCAATCATTTTCGACTATAAACTTACACATTATTAGACAATCTTCTTCCAACTACTTTAACTCCAATCGAAACTGAACACGACGATTTAACGATCTACCTTCTTCTGTTTCGTTAGGAGCAATTGGGTTTTTCTTACCATAGCCGATTTCAGTAATTCTTGTTGATTGAATTCCCTCTGATTCTAAATATTCACGTACGGAAATAGCTCGTCGATTCGATAAATCGTTGTTGTACTTATCACTTCCCAAATTGTCGGTATGGGCTTCAATAGTTACGAATAAAGTTGAAAATTTAGTGAGAATTTCTATCAATTTATTGAGTTCTAAAAAGGATTCTTGTTGTAAGTTTGCTTTGTCGGATTCAAAGAAGATGTTGTTAATTAGAATTTCTTCACCAGAAGCTACTATTTCTTCAATAGATTTTACTACAATATCTTCATCAGTTTGTGAATTTTTATCAGTCTTCATTCGAAGATCTATTCGCTTCGATGGTGGGTAATATCCATCAGATTGAAAAGAATATGAATAATATCTACCAAAATCTAATGAAAAGCTGAATTGTCCTGTTTTGGAATTTGAAAATGCTTCAGAAATTTTTTCTCCCGTTTTTAAATCTTCAATAATAATAGCTGTTTCAAGAGGCGAACCATCGCTTTTTAAAGTTCTACCACTAATTGTAAAAGTATCATCTGGTTTTTCGACTATAGATTTATCTTTTTGAAAAGTATCAACAACTTTTTCAACCAAAGGAATATCAACTTCTATAGGCTTTTCTAAAATAACAGGTGGAATATTTCTGTATAAAATTGTTATTCCTACTTGAAACGAAGACGCCTTCCACGAAACAGAAGAAGAAAAAGATGTTATAGGTAATCTAAATGATATTTCTGGACGAGCAAGTAAAGATTTTGCACCATTCAAAGGTACTGTGTATCCTATTCCGGCAAGTAAACCAACCTGAAAATTCGTTGCATCTGGCAAAGAGCCTGAAATTTGATTTCGTATCCGTTGGTTACTATTATTTCCATTTGAATCTGCAAAAGTTGATCCAAATTCAGGTAAAAGTATTGTTTCTTGTTGATTAAAAATTGGATTTACTAAAAACCCTGCAGATAAACCTGCTTGAATGGTTATAGATTCAAAAGGGTTAAATTGAGGTAGAAGTTCTAAAGTGATTTGCGAATAATCTAAAGATAATTCGTGTCTGAAAATTCCACTTGAAGGACTTTGCATAACAAATAACGTGGTCGATTCATCTTTTACTAACGACCCACTTCTTGAAGAATACCCAACACGAGAAGAAAGAAAAAACTGATCTGAAATGGGATGTTCATACACTGCTTGAAATTGAAAACCAAAACCACTTCCATTTTCAAAAACAGGGCAACAATTGGGAATTCCTGGTAACGCGGTGAAGTTTGCAGAATGAACGTCATACCCTCCACCTAAATACACACCAAAACGAGGTTGAACTATTTTCTCTTTGAAAGTTTGAGAAATAATGGGGTGGAATGACACAAACAACACTAAAAGTGTCCTCAAGATATACAGAGAAAAATTATTCGTTGATAGGTGATTCACTTCGTAAGAACTGTAAAGCTTGTTGGAAATCTTCAGGTGCGTCCACTGACAATTCTAAAAATTCTTTAGAAATAGGATGTGTAACACCTAATAAACGTGCGTGGAGCGAATGTCGTTTGATAAATTCCGTAAGTTTTAGAGCGTTTGACTTTGATTTTGAATCTAAGTAGCCTCGTTGAGTATATTCACTTCCACCATAAAGTGTATCGGAAACCAATGGATGATTATTTTCAGAAAAATGAACTCTAATCTGATGTGTTCTACCAGTTTTTAATCGAACTTTCAATAATGTAGCAATTTTAAATCGCTCTATAACGGTAAAGTCTGTTCTGGCATATTTTCCACCTTTTTTTGAAATGGTGAATTTTTTTCTGTCTCGATGTGAACGATCAATATTCCCTTCAATGGTACCTTCGTCTTCTTTCATTTGACCCCATACTAATGCTAAGTATTCACGAGTAGAAGTTCTATCTCTAAACTGATTTGCAAGGAAAAGGTGTGCTTGGGAAGTTTTGGAAATCACCATTAATCCACTTGTTTCTTTGTCTAATCGGTGAACAATTCCTGGGCGGACCTTATCTGAAGCAAACAGTTCCTCTTCACTTTCTAATTGAGCTGTTTCTTCTTCATCTATCAAATCAGAATCATCTTCAATTTCATCGTTTATATCTTCATCGTCTTCATCAACAGAACTAGAAAGTGGAATTGATTCACGATGACCTAAGTGATATAAAACAGCATTTACTAATGTCCCATATCTATTTCCAACTCCGGGATGGGTTACCATTCCAGCAGGTTTATTGACAATAAGCATTTCAGAATCTTCAAAAACTATTTCAAGAGGAATATTTTCAGGTACTAATTCTAAAGGAGGTGCCTTCATTATGGTACAAGAAATTATATCGTTTGGTTGAATTTTTCGGCTAGATTTAGCAGGTTTTCCATTTACAAGCACCATACCAGCATCGATAGATTTATGAATCTTAGTACGAGTAGCATTTTCTATATTTCGCGATAAGAATAAATCTATTCTTTCAGGTCCTTGACCTTTTGGAATTTCAAAGGTAAATTCTTTTTCTATATAACCTGGGTATTGATTACGTTCTATGTTCATTCAGTTATTGAAGAATTATTTTCTTCTGGTAATGGTTCAGTAATATAAGCACCTGTTTTGAATTCTTGAAAAGTAGGAATTTTAGAATTTACAATTAAAAGCAAGATAACTCCGATAAAAACACAGGAATCGGCTATGTTAAATACAGGCCACGATGTATAGTGATATCCAAATACAGTTATATCTGGAATATTCACCTCAACAAAATCGACAACATATCCATAAAAAAGTGCACTTTCGCCGAACAATACACCATAAAAGCACCTGTCAATTAAATTACCAGTTGCTCCAGCGAAAATAAGCATTACACCAACACGGACTATTTTATGGGCAAAATAAAGTTTTTTAATAACGTAGGCTAAGGCAAATGATGCAACAACAGAAAACAGACTAAGGAATATTTTCCCCCATCCAAAGGAAATTCCAAATGCCATACCTGGGTTTTCAACAAATGTAAACCGGACATACTCACCAATTACTTGAAAACTTTCCCCTAAATACATTCCTTTGTAATTTATACCAAAGAAAGGAAAACCTTTGACCATAAACTTAGTTATTTGATCAAATAAAATAAGTACAAACGCTATTATGAAAAATGGCTTTGATGAAGAATAGTTAGGTTGTTCCATAGTGTTTTAGAAAAGAAAGGCAGTCTTCAAATGAAAACTGCCAAGGATTGTGAATATTACTTTTGAACAGGCATAATTCTGTCAATTCCATCATCTGGACATTGTTTTTGTAACTTCCAAGAAGCTGATTGAGTAGTAATTGGGACAGCTAACAAACGCTCTTTTGCAATTAACACATTACAGTGTTTACAAATTCCGTATGTTTTGTCATTAATTCTATCAAGTGCATCTTCTAATTTTTGCAAGTACTCATTTAATCGTTGCAGTTGAGTATATGCTTTTTCTTTTTCTTGAGCCTCAGATCCTTGTTCAGCCATGTGCATAGAATACACCATAGTTTCAGAAGAAAAATCAAAAGAAGAAAGATCTTCAATTCGTTCTTTTACCATTCTAATTTCATCCATAGTTTCTTTCATAGAAACTTCTATGACAGAACGAAATTGTAGTAAATCAGAATCTGAATATTGTACTGTATTCTCAGTAGTTGTATCGTTTGAACGCTGAGATGGTTGTGTTGACATTGCCATTTTGATGCCCTTTCTAAAAAAATGTACTTTTACTCAAACGTTCTTTTTGTAAAAGGAAACGTTGCAGAATTCTAGTTGATGTTATTGTTTAATCAAAGTTATTTGTAATTCAGAACCATTAATATCAACAATTTGATTATTGACATTTTCTTTGGCTGTGCAAGAAACTGCTAATGTTTCTGAACAAATATAATCATTCATTGTTTCGAAAGAATTGTTTATTTGAGAATCAGTGGTAAAATATTGAATTTCTATTCTATCGGTAATTTCAAATTTTAGTTCTTTTCGAATGGACTGAATTCTATTCACTATTTCTCGCCCAGTACCTTCATTAATAAGTTCTTTTGTTAACGATGTGTCTAAAGCAACTGTTACTATCCCTTGGTTTGCGACTAACCATCCTTCGATATCTTCGTGTATAATATCAACATGTTCTAGTGCAATTTCAGCAACTTCGTTACCTTCAATTGAAATTGTAACAAATCCGTTCAGTTCAAGCATTTTTAAATGGTTATTTGAAAGTTCTTTAATTGCGTTTGCAACTTTTTGAGTAGAACCACCAAATTTTTTACCTAAAGTTTTAAAATTAGCTTTTGCAAAACGTTTCACTATACCGGAATCGTCGCTAATAAATTCTATTCCTTTTACATTCAATTCTTCGCAAATGATATCTTCGACTACAGCGATATCTCTTCGTTCTTGAGGATTTGAAAATGGGATTAAAATTTTCGATAAAGGTTGACGAATTTTAATTTTCGATTTTTCTCGTAACGATCGTGCCAAAGAAACGATAATCTGAGCCCGTTCCATTCTTCGTTCTAAATCAGTATCTTGAAACAAATTTTCTTTATTGAATTCTACTAAATGAATGGATTCAAGATCGGTATTAACTCGTAATCTTTGGAAAAGATTTTCCGCTAAAAATGGAGTAAACGGAGCTATCATTGTAACAACAGAATGTAATACTTCTCGCAATGTTTGGTAAGCAGCTAATTTTTCTGAATCGGTTATTCCTTTCCAAAATCGCCGTCTATTTCTACGAACATACCAATTAGATACATCATCAATTACAAAGGATTGAACCATTCGAGTTGCTTTTGTCAACTCATACGAATCCATGAAATCTAAGTAGTTTTTCATAACTGTATTCGATTTCGAAAGGATCCATCTATCAATTTCTAACCTATCTTCAATAGGGATAAATGTTTCATTTCCGTCTACAGAATCAATATTTGCATATTGAGCATAGAATTGGTAAATGTTCGTTATCGAACGGAAAAAGTCTGCGAGAACAGTATTTTGAATATCTTCTACATTGAACTTTGTGGACATCCAAGGAGGATTATTCACCATAAAATACCAACGTATTGAATCAGCTCCGTATTTTTCCATTAACTCAAACGGATCTAAGACATTCCCTAGTTTTTTGGACATTTTCACACCATGTTTGTCGAGTATCAACTCATTTACAATCACAGATTTAAACGCTGGTTTTCCAAATAAGGCTGTTCCAATATTATGGAGTGTATAGAACCATCCACGAGTTTGGTCAATTCCTTCAGCTATGAAATCACCAGGAAAAGTTTTTT
>JBDNFX010000170.1:0-2338 GCA_041689575.1 Kapaibacterium sp. (SeqCode) | reverse complement strand
CCAATCACAGCAAGCCAACCTATTGGTGTAGCCCAATGCGAAGAAACCAGCGGGAATAATTCTAAGTTAAATCTAATCAAACCATAGGTTCCCATTTTCAACAAAACACCCGCAAGTATTACTGAACCTGCAGTTGGTGCTTGAACGTGAGCATCGGGTAACCATGTATGTAATGGAAATAAAGGTACTTTAATACAAAACGATATCGCAAATGCTAAAAAGAGCCAAACTTGAGTATCGTAGGGTATTTTACCTATAAATCCTTTTATAGCAACTAAATCAGTCGTAAATTTTCCATAAATCGTTGGATCTTGAGCATATAATCCAATCCAGATTATTGCCACTAACATTAACAAAGAACCAACTAAGGTAAATAGGAAAAATTTGATTGAAGCATAAATTTTTTCTTTGCCACCCCAAACACCAATTATAAAGAACATTGGTATCAATATCAATTCCCAAAATACATAAAATAAGAATGTATCTAAGGCAATAAAAACACCGGTCATTCCAAATTGAAGTACTAATAGCATTGCATAATATTCTTTTTCTCTTTTATGTATCCCTGAAAAAGAAGATGCAATTGCTATTGGCATAATGAATGTTGTCAAAAGTACTAGCAACAAAGACATACCATCGATACCAATATGAAATCCAGCATCTATTGATGGAATCCAAGATTGATTTACAACGTATTGAAATGTTGGGTTTAAAGAATCAAAATTTGGCAACAATAACAACGAAAGAAGAAACGTAAGTATCGAAATAACAAAAGCGGTACTTCGGATAGCTTTCGTTTGCTCTTTATTTATAAATAAAACCGCAAACGCTCCAAGCAATGGAACAAATAAGGTTAATAATAGGGACATAATACCCATAAGAAGATCCTTTTGTAAAATACTAGTAGCGAATAACTAACCAACCTATAATTGCAAGTATTCCAAGCAACATTATAATAGCGTAATTTTGAGCATATCCAGTTTGAACACGACGGATAATTTCAGCAGAAACTCCAATCAAACGAGCAGAACTATTTACTATTCCATCGATGATAATTACATCTACAATTTTCCATAAAACTGAATTCGATAAGACGTATATTGCACGTACTTTCAACTGATACAATTCATCAACATAATACTTGTTCCAAAGAATTTTCCAGAAAATATTTCTAGATTCATCGGATGTTTCCGGAGCTGTATAGTTCTTGTATAATTTAGTAGCTAACAAAATTGCAGCAATTGCTACAATAGTAGATATAGCCATTAAAATGTATTCTATTGAATGAATTTCTTGGTGTGCATGATAATGTAATGTTTCGTTGGCTGATGCAAAAATAGGAGAAAGCCAATTGTCTAAAATATTTGGATGATCAGAGACAAAGAAACCTAATACATAGGGAATGCCTAACATACCACCAAGTACTGAAGCAACAGCTAAAATAATCAAAGGAATTGTCATTGTTGCTGGTGATTCATGTGGGTGAACATGAGTAGAGTCAAAACGTTCTTTACCATTAAAGACTAAATGGAATAAACGGAACATATAGAATGCTGTACAAAATGCAGCTACAACTCCTATTGCCCATAGAATAGGGCTACCTTTGTCCCAAGCATACCACAAAATTTCATCCTTGGAAAAGAAACCTGCAAAAGGGGGAATACCCGAAATGGCAATTGTTCCAATTAAAAAGGTCAAATATGTTTTAGGCATATACTTTTTTAGACCACCCATTTTTTTGATATCTTGTTGTTCGTGCATTCCATGAATAACCGAACCAGCACCTAAAAATAGTAAAGCTTTGAAAAAAGCGTGTGTCATAACGTGAAACACTCCAGGGGTAAATCCACCAACACCTAAAGCAGCAAACATAAATCCGAGCTGAGAAACAGTAGAATATGCTAAAACTTTTTTAATATCATTTTGTACTAAACCTACAGTTCCAGCTACTAAAGCAGTTGTAATACCAACCCCGGCAACCACAGCCAAAGCAGTTTCAGAACTTGCAAAGAGATTTGAAGTTCTCGCAATTAAGAAAACACCTGAAGTTACCATCGTTGCTGCGTGTATTAAGGCAGAAACTGGTGTGGGACCTGCCATTGCATCTGGTAGCCAAACACCTAATGGTATTTGAGCAGATTTACCCATACAACCTACAAACAATAATAGAGCAATAACTGTTACCATCGTTGGAGTTAGTGAACTTGCTTGGGCGTTAATCTGAGTATATTCTAATGAACCAATTGTTGAAAACAACAAGAACATTGCTAACAATACACCTAAATCTCCAATTCTGTTAACAATAAATGCTTTTTTTGCAGCATCACCTGTCCAGATT
>JBDNFX010000169.1:0-1952 GCA_041689575.1 Kapaibacterium sp. (SeqCode) | reverse complement strand
ATTTTCCATTTCTTTTTCTGGAACGCTTAGCATATCTCCTGAATTTCCTTCTAAAGAAGAATCCGTTCTGATTAGCTATAGACCCAATGGTGCATTTCTTGCTAAAGATACTCTTTATGCACTTATTTATACTATGCCTCATATTGGGTCATTATTACCAGTTATGGAAATACCGTTAGATTTTTCTGAAAAAGCTAATATGTATACCGCAACATTTACAATACCCAAGGATGCTGTTTTTGGAATTCTAAAAGTTACGAACCGAAATAAAGATGATAACAACAACGGTAATTATTGGGACTTTTTAGTATATACTGCGGACAAAAAACCTCTACAATCAGCATATATGCGACAAGGAATGTCGTATTTGGGAAATTTGCCTGAAGAATGTAGACGATCGACAGATTTTGCAAAAACTCAAGAGATTTTGGGAAAAGAAATAGAACTTCATCCATCTAATTTCCAAGCCACAGTTGCATTCTATTCAATGCAATTAACAAACAAACAAATTACTCAAGAAAAATTCAAACAATTATTAACAAAAATCTTATCTGAAGGATTTGATAACAATAATGAAAACAGTGTTAGAGTAGCAGTTCGATCATTAAGAATGTTAGATAGAATCCCAGAAGCAAAAAGTTTAGAAACTGAATTTGTTTCTAAAAATCCAACTTCAGAATTTGCTCAAGAAATTGCATTATCAACATTAACGAGTATTCAAGATAAAGAGCAATTCATCAAAGAAGCTAAAAAATTTGTATCTCAATTCCCAAATGAAACGAATACGGAATCAGTTTTAGATGCATTAATTCAAACACTACTCAATAGTGGCCAATTTGATGATGCACTAGATTATGTGAACGCCTTGTCTGTTATACATCCAAAAGTTCAATCTCAAATAGCAGAATGGCTTTCTGTGAAAGATTCAACCTCAAGTTTAGGTATAGAATGGTCGAATACTGCAATTTCAAATGCTGAAAAAGGTTTGAATATGAAAAAACCTGACTATCAGTCTGAATATGAGTGGTTGTCTTCACAAGACAAATTATTAGGAATTTTGTATGCAACAAATGGTTCAATTCTTTTTAAAAATATGAAATTTAATGAATCCAAAACTTCATTAACAAAAGCAATGAATTACTTAAAGGAAACTTCAAATAATGATTTATTTGTAATGCTTATTCTTGTGAATTTAGAATTGAAAGATTCTGCTACTGCTTATGAAGTTTCTAAAAAAGCAATTTTAGCTGCTAAAATTAATCCAAGGATAAAAGATTTTCATAAGTTGTTATACCTAGTAATTAATAAGAATGAAATAGGCTACAAAACTGAATTTGATAATCTAAAAGCAGAATCAGCAAAAGTTAGGCGTTCATTTATTTCTACTCAACAGTTGAATGCAATAGCTCCAATAGGTTCTGTGAAAACTTTAGATGGTAAAACAGTTTCTTTAAAAGATTTAAAAGGGAAAGTAGTATTATTAGATTTTTGGGCAACATGGTGTGGACCTTGTCGTTCTTCGTTTAGTACATTACAAGCTTTATATGAAAAGTATAAAAACAACTCTAATGTAGCTATAATGGCTGTGAATGTTTGGGAAAGAAATCAAAATCGTAAAAAAACAGTTGTTGATTTTTTTAAAGAAAACAGTAGTTACAACTTTCCAGTTTTTTTAGACGAAACAGATGAGTTAGTGAAAAAATTCGGTGCTACTGGTATACCAGCAAAGTATTATTTAGATAAAAATGGTGTTTTACAGTTTACCGAATCTGGTTTTGAAGGTCCTGAATTGTTTTTAGAAGGTGCATCGGATAAAATCGAGATTTTATTGGCGAAATAAGTTCATATAACACATTAGTATTCATTACAGCAAAATTTTTGAATGAAGACATTTTTTCGTGTCCTAACATTTGTACGCCCTTTCTTAGGGCTTTTTTTTGTTGCTATATTTT
>JBDNFX010000168.1:0-9968 GCA_041689575.1 Kapaibacterium sp. (SeqCode) | reverse complement strand
TTTAAATGTGAGAATTTTCAAAAAGTAGGAGCATTTAAGGCTAGAGGAGCAGTGAATGCAGTTTTAACTACTCCCAAGGAATTGTATCAGAAAGGTTTTATAACTCATTCTTCCGGGAATCATGGTGCCGCATTAGCTTATGCTGCAACTATTGTCAATTCAAAAGCAACCATTGTTATGCCATCAAATGCACCCAAAACAAAGATTGAATCTGTGAATCGGTATGGCGCTTCTATAGTTTTTTGTGAACCAACGTTACAATCACGTGAAGAAACGATGGTGTCTATACAAAAGGAATCTGGAGCAACAATTATTCCCCCTTATAATCACGATGAAGTGATATTGGGTCAATCGACGTGTGCTTTTGAAATTCTAAACGAAGTCAATAATATAGATGTACTCCTGGCACCAATTGGGGGAGGTGGACTAATGAGTGGAACCGCTATTGCTACGTCTATAATTTCCCCCAGAACAACAATTATTGGAGTAGAACCTTTGAACGCTTGTGATGCTTTTGATTCTCTTCAAAAGGGGACAATTCAACCTCCAAAAACTACAACGACCATTGCAGATGGATTGCGAACTTCCTTAGGGGACAAAACTTTTCCCATACTTCAAAAACATTTACAAGAAATACGTCTTGTTAAAGAAGAATCAATAATTGAAGCAATGAAATTGATAATGTCCATTCTTAAAATTGTAATTGAACCTTCGGCAGCAGTAACAATTGGTGCATTAATTGAGGACTCTAGTTTTATTAAGAACAAAAAAGTGGCAGTTATAATTTGCGGTGGGAATGTCGACCTAACATCATTACCTTTTTAAGAGAAAATATCAAGGGTGGTAGGTCTACTTTCAAAAATTTCTAAAATTGAAGAGTTCAAAAAATTGTTTTCTACCATTTCACCCTTAACAACGCTACAAGAAGCTAAAGCATGGGAAAAATTCAGCTTAGAATGGAATTAGAACTCTAATCATATTGAAGGTAATACAATTTCTTATTTAGAAGCATAACAGTTTTTATTAAAAGGCATTACTGACAATCTCCATACAATTCGAGAATGGGAAGAAATGTCTGGCCATAATATTGCTGTTGAATCAATCAAAGAATGGCCAAAAAATTCAAACCAACCCTTAACTGAAAGTAATATTCGTTCACTTCATACAATGATATTAGTCAAACCATTTTGGTCGGCTGCAGTTACAGAAACTGGTATTAAAACCACAAAAGAAATCAAAGTAGGAGAATACAAAACCCTTCCAAATAGTGTTCAACTTAGCGATGGTTCAATATTCAAATATTCCGAAGTTCCAATTGATGTTCCAATTGAAATGAAGGATTTGTTAGATTAGTACAACGATGAAAATGAAAATCATCCAATTGTAAAAGCTTCAAATTTTCACCATTAATACATTCTTATTTACCCATTTGATGATGGAAATGGACGAATTGCTCGATTGCTTTTAAATTACGAATTATTGTCAAAAGGATATCCTCCGGTAATAATTAAATCTATTGATAAAAAACATTATCAGAAATATTAACAAAGTGCAGATGTTGGAAACTTTGAGTCATTTTACTTTTTTATAGCAAATTGTCTTTTATGGTCTTATGAGATTATTCAGAAGGATGAATCTCTTGAAGAACTTGATGATTTAGATAAAGAAATTTATTTGTTTAAGAAAAAGATAACTTCTAAAAAGAACGTGGATTTTTTTGAGTTAAATCATGAAGAAATAACAGAATTAGTTTTGCAACGTTTCCAAGAGTTATGTGTGCCCTTAATTGAATCTCTTGATAATACTGTTAAAACAAAATTGGTGAATTGTTTAATTCAATAACTACTTCTGTTTACTTTAGTTCATCAGAATCCTCAGAAGGTGTTACTTATCTTAATTTAGATCAGAAGATAATTACAATTTTGAAGAAATTGAAAATTGACTGTTATAACAATTTTCAGATTGCCGTTAATTCTGATATAAATTTTTCTAGCCCAAAATTTGAAACTAAATCACCTAAATTTACATTTAGATTACTAATAGTTTTCAAAAACGCAAAACTTCAAGTATATTATGATATCTTTTCAAACCCTTTGAAAGAATGGAATATCACTGAAAGAATCTCTGAATCTGAAATAGATGATCTTGTGAAAGTTATTGTTAAAACTATGTTTGAAAAGTTTAAAAATTCAGTGGAATAGTTGAAATCACTCTAATTATAGCGGTTTTCTCATTTCAAAATTAAGTTGATATGCGGTATCTGATAGTTTTTCCGTATTTTTGAAGATTAGGTTTCCGGATTGATAATAACTGAGTAGTATTATGATTTATTTGCAACAGAAGGTATTAGGGGTCTTTCTATTTGTTTTTGTCAGTATTGTTCTAACCTCTTGTGGTGGAATGACACTCCCAAAACAATTAAACTGCCCTCCACCACCGGTGTATCCTTGTAAAGCCCAGATAAATACTTCTTCTCCATTTGATACATCGAGTATTAGAAAACCAAATCAAGAATTTCATAGAACTATCAAAAAAGTTTTAAACTTATCTAGCACACATACTTGGCAATATGTACCTATATCAAACAATAAAGGTCTATTAACTCATAGCGATGGACCATCGTTCGAATTCGTTAATCATGCTGTGTCTGAAGCAATTTTGGATTACGTTGACGAAGTAAAACAGTTAAATTTATTCGATGATAATAATGTTGTCCTTGGTACTGTTTCTGGTACATATTCAGATTTAGTTGTTGGAGTAGTAGATCAATCAGAACATTCTCGAGATGTATCGCTGTATTCAGCGGAAGTAAATGCTCAATATTCAGTTATCTTAAAAAATGAATTAGTTTCATTAACTCCTTTCCAGCGGTGGATGGCTCACCCTGCTGTTTCACCCGATGGAAAAACTATTGTTTTTGCAGCTGAAACTCCAAATGGTATTAAAGGTACGGACTTATATTTTACCAATAAAAAAAGTGATGGAACTTGGACTGATCCTATAAATTGCGGCGATGTTCTAAATTCTAATTGTGATGATATCTGTCCTTCTTTTTCTAAAAATGGGAAAGAAATACTTTTTTCATCGTACGGTCATTCTGGATTTGGAGGATATGATATATTTTCTTCCAATGTTTCCTCAACAATAAATATCGATGGAACAAAAGCCTTTCAGTTTTCTCAACCAATAAATGTTGGTTCGCCTATAAACACTGCAAAAGATGAGTTGTTTCCAACTACAACAACAAAGTCTGAGGAAACGGTCTATTATTCTTCAAATCAAGAAAACAGTCAATTTTTCAAATTATACGTTTGTTATCAAAAAAGTTTTCGTCCGAATTCTGTTGCCACTTTAGATTCTAAGAAAATAACACCAATTCCTAGAAAAAGTAAAACTGAATTACAAGATTCCATTAAAAGAGTTCAGGAAGAAAAACTATTAATTGAAAACATTGATACTGTAACAATGGTTACCATTAATGGTGTTGTTGTAAATGAAAGCACAAAAGAACCGATCGAAAATGCTGATGTAACTGTTACGGATAAACAAAAAGTTGTAGTAGCAGAAACTAAAAGTGATAAACAAGGAAATTACACTGTTACAGTACCAATCAATAAAGAGTTAGAAATTAAAGCAGAAGCTGAAAATGTGTTTTACGATATAAAAACTATCAAAATCACAGATTCTACACAAGTTCCTGTTCTAACTTTCAATGTGCCAATACAATTAGTTCTCCGAATTAATTTTCCGTATGATCAATGGGAAAATCCTTATGAATATGTGTTAGATTCTAATGGGAATGAAACGAACATTCCTTGGCAAGTTGCTATTGAACAAGTAGCAGTAAATTTATCAAAATATCCAGATGAATTTGAATCTATTACAATTGTCGGTCATACCGATGATGTAGCCTCAGATTCGTATAATATCAATTTAGGAAAGAAACGAGCAACCTTTGTTAGAGATCAATTATTAGATTATTTCAAAAAAAACCAATTACAACCAATCAATATATTGGTAAAATCTGAAGGTGAAAGAAAATTACTTCCTCAACGGGAAAATGAAGATGTTGACATTAGAAGAAAACGTTCGAGAAGGGTTGAGTTCATTAAAAATAATAAAAATAAAAAGTGGAAAATAGTGGCTCCAAAGAGATAATTTGGGAACAACAACAAATTGAAACTTTAGAGATAATTGAAGTTCAATTGAATACTTCCTTATTCATATTTGAAAAAGAACTTAAAGAATTTGAAAAGAATTTAAAGAAAAATTCATCACTAATTCATAAGAATTCAGTTCGAATTATTCAGATTTATATTCAATGTTTATGGGTTGAATATTTTCATAGAATTGGTAAAATCGAAGTTGCTAAAAATACAATTAAAGCATTAGTAGAATCTGTCCAAGAAATTAACATACCTCATTTAACAGCAATAGTTTATAGTAGCGCTGCTTCGTTGTCTATGTTGGAAAGCAATTATACTGTAGCAACAAAATATTACAATTTTGCCTATCAAACATTTATCTCTCTTCAAAAATACGATAAAGCTTTATTTGTACTTTCTCAAAAAGCACTTGTAGAAAATTTTTTAGGCAATTACCAAACTTCCTTAGAAATTCTAATTGAAGGAATTCAATATGCAAAAGAAAATGACATACAAAAATCTTTAGGGTACATTTACAAAACCTTAGGAATTGTCTATGCAAATTTAGATAGTTATGATCATTCTTTAACTTGGCAATTAGAAGCGAAATTATTTTTTGAATCTGAGCAGAACAACATAGGGTTTGCCTCAGTATTAGGAGAATTGGGGAATATCTATTCGTATACGAAAGAATATCAATTAGCTTTAGATTATTATGAACAAGCTTTGGAAGTTGCACAAAGAATTGGTGATTCCCTAACCGAGCTTACTATCTTAACTAATATAGGTTCTACCTACCGAGATTTGAATCAAATAGATAAATCTTTTTCTTATGCATACCAAAACTTAGACCTTTCTAAACGAAAGGAAAACAAACGATTAGAAAGTTATGCACTTCAATTAATTGGCTCATTATATTTACTTCAAAAAGAATATTCAAACGCACGAGAATTTTTTACTCGCTCTTATCATTTACGAAAAGAGTTAGGGTATAAACGTGGTGAGATTTTATCGCTCTTAGAATTAGCATCTACAATTAGGTTGATGGGAGACCTCAACGAAGCTGTTCGACAGTTGTATGTTGCATTGTCCTTAACAGAAATAGTTGATGCAAAAAGAATAAAAGCAGATATACATATTGAATTGATGTATTGTTTTGAAGAGTTAGGATTATGGAAAGATGCTCATCATCATTTGTTTCAACATACTCTGTTAACAGAGCAAGTTTATCATGAACGAGTAGCTTCTACTATTGCAAAGGAAAAAATTATTCACGAAGTGGAAGGAGCAAAAAAAGAAGCCCTTTTACAACATCAACGAAATTTAGAACTTCAGGCGGCTTATCAACAATTGAATGGAGTAAATAAATTATTAGAGCAACAACAAAAAGAAATCGAAACACAATTACAGTTTTCTCGAAAACAAAATGTTCGATTAGAAACTTTATCAAAGGAAAAAGATGAAATTTTGGCCATTGCAGCTCACGATTTAAAAAATCCAATTTCAGTCATTTTACTTTCTTCATCTAAGGTTGCTAAGTTTATTGATAAAATGACAATTGAACAAATTCATTCTGAAATGAAAACTATTCAGTTAACGTCAAAACGAATGACCGACATTTTAAAAAACCTTTTAGAAATTCATACATTAGAATCTGGTAAGTATTTTAACCAAACTGAAAATGTTAAATTATTGGATATTTTTAACGAAGTAATCCATTCAATGTTGACACTGTCTCGACCAAAAGAAATCTCAATTTTGTTAGAACCAAGTTTAGAATTAAATTCGTTTTCGACAAAAATTGATAGGTTCGCTTTGAAGTCAGTTCTTGAAAATTTAATTTCTAATTCTATCAAATTCTCAGAAAATGGAACGAAGATTTTCTTAAAGTTTAAAAAGGAAATATCACCTTCACATTTTAATATTTCTTCCTCGAGTTTTACTGTGGAAATACAAGATCAAGGACCAGGATTTTCAAAAGAAGAATTACCCAGAATTTTTCAAAAATTTGCTAAACTTTCTGCAAAGCCGACGGGTGGAGAACATTCTACTGGATTAGGATTAGCAATTGTGAAAAAGTATACAGAAAAAATGGGAGCAAATATTCTTTGTAGATCGAACCAAAATATAGGAACAACTTTTATTTTGAAATTTCCATACAATTCTTAGTTCGTCAATCTTTCTTAACAAGTTCATAGTTTTTACAATCTACAACAATTAAATATTTTATTCGACCTATCAATACATTACATCTTCTATTCTAAATTGTATCGTATGACTTCCTTTCTAACTTCCCTTTTTCGTCCTGAAATCTTATCGTATCAACATATACAAACTACAAGAGAAACAATTTTATCTGATTCTAACAGCGATGTAATATACTTCGATGAAAATGAAAATCCTTTTGATGAAGTTTTTACTTATAATAGATTTCCACATCCTTATCAAAAACAATTTCTAAATTCTATTTCAACGTTTTATGGAGTATACCCCAAACAAATAGTTGCCAACAGAAGTATTGCTCAACATTTACAACTTATATTTTCCATTTGTTGTTCTGCTGATACTGATTCGATAGTTTTTTTTGGTCCTACAAATCAGGAAAGTATAAAAGCAACTCTAATTGCTGGGATAAATTATACTATCGAAATTGGAATGTTTCCTTTTGAGATTTCCTCAGATTTTGTAAATACTATTACAACGAAGCAGACACCTAAAATCATTGTTTTGTCTTCACCAAACAATGTTATTGGATTAGTTCTACGTACAGATACAATTAAAGAAATTTGCATTACAAACCCTATGTCATTAGTAATAGTCGATGAATCATTATTTGAATATGCTGATACAATTTCTGCAATTTCTTTGCTCGATGAAGTAGAAAATTTAATAGTTTTGAGAAGTTTTTCTCATAGTTGGGGAATGGCTGGTATAGGAATATCTTTAGCCATTTCTACTCCTGAAATAATTGAAGTCTATAAAAAGATTTCTCCAATGTATTGTATTGATTCACAATCACTTTCGTTCGCACAACACATTGCAGATACGTTCAGAAAATCTCGAACTATTTTTCATACAAAAACAGCAGTTGTAACTGAACGTGAGCGATTAGAGATTTTTTTTAAATCCCTATCTATTGTAAAAACAGTTTTTGATTCAGAAGCTAACTTTTTGTTACTTTCATTAAATGTTGATGCAGTTAATGTATTTGTATCTTTAACAAAAGAAAACTTACTTGTTCATTTATGTGAAGAAACTGCTCTTAAAGACTTACATTGCCTTCGAATTTCGGTTGGAACTCCAGTTGATAACACTGTACTTATAAATTCATTTCAAACAATTTCAGATTCGTTTCAGTAATGCTAAAACCAATTTTATTTTTAGACAGAGATGGAACTATTCTTGTAGAACCTACAGATGATTTTCAGATAAAAAGTTTGGATAGATTTCATTTTATGCCTTTTGTTATCGACTCACTTTTAAAGATATCTAAACAAAATATTTATCATTTAGTATTAGTAACAAATCAAGATGGTTTAGGAACTGATGAATTTCCTTTAGAATATTTCGTCCCGTATCAAGATCTTATGATGGATATTCTTTCTTCTCAAGGAATTCAATTTTTAAATGTTCATATAGATCGTTCAAAAAAAGAAGAAAATTCTCCAACCAGAAAACCAGGTTTGGGAATGTTGCAAGAATATATTTCAAAACCAGAATTATATGATTTAAAAAATTCTATAGTAATTGGCGACAGAAGAACTGATATAAAATTAGCAACAAATATAGGCTGTAGTTCTATTTTGATAGAAAATGAGTTATATTCTTTATATAATTCAACTATTACAGAAACAGAAGCATCTACCATTCTGCTTCGAACTTCTTCTTGGAATACCATTGAAGAATTTTTACGAAATTTGAATTTTAAATAGTCACTATTGTTTTTATTATGAAAAAAATTGTACTTATAGATTTTTCAAACAATCTTTCGCAAGCCTTGCAAGATTGTATGATTTCTATTGGGAATCCACTAAGTATAGAACAAAATATTCGTGAAATTTGTTTAGCAGATGGAATAATTCTATATGGCAAAGGGAGTTTTTCAGAATGTATTGAAAAAATCCATTCTTTGGGATTTGAAGAATTAATTCCTCAATTTGAAATGCCTGTGTTGGGTGTTTCTCTAGGAATGCAGATACTAGGTACTTATTGTATAGAAAAGTATGGTAGCGAACATTCTACTGAAGGATTAAGTGTATTTCCAATAAAGGTTAACCAGTTTCAAAATGTTGCAAATATACAACATACTAGTTTAGAGTCAATTTCTGAATTACGAGGTCCTTTGTTTAAAGGTATTGAAGAAAATGCAAAAGTATTTTTCGATCATTCTACTAAAATGCCGCCCTCTAAGAATTTTTCAACATCACTGTGCACATTCAATGAGTCGTTTTCTTCTTCTATACAAAAAGATTCGTTTAATGGAATTGAGTTTTTTCCAGAACTTAGTGGAGAAACTGGGATTAAAGTTCTTCAGAACTTTATAAAGTTACTTTAATAACTTAAAGACTTTTTTTTGAATAGTTGCAGACAACAAATGAAGTGTAACATTTTCATTTTTTAAATAGACCAAACCCACATTTTCTACAAATTTACTAACTTCCCTCTTACTTCGAAATTCCCAAGTTGGAGATGTTCCTGAATTTAACTCAGTGAAAGTAAATGAAGAACGCAATGAATGAAGTTCTTCTAATTGTTCTTCAGTCATACTAATACTAAATTTCTTAGCCAATAGTTCGTTAAATCGTAAGGTAGCATCGCATTGTTGAACAATTTGAAAAGCGGGTTTTTCTCTATTCATTGTAGTAATGACAAAACCATTTTCTACAGTTTGAAAATAGTCTTGAGTATATAGTAGAGAATCTGCTTTTAACCACTCTTGTTTTGTTTTGTAAAATTCTACGCCATTTATAAGTGTCTGTGAGATAATCGAAAATCGTAGTATGGTTTTATCGGTGGAATCACCTAATTGATATTCCCAAATGTTTCCAATTTGCAGGGGATAATATTTACATTCAATAGGAATTGTTGTAGCGAATAAATGAAAGCTCGATACAAACAAAATCTGTATCAAAAAATATTGAAGAATTTTCATAAATTAAAAATTTTGACGTACGAAGTAGATATAATCTGTTGGTGGAATTACAATTTCTAATTCCTTTAGCAGAATGGAAACTTGACCTCTATGATATGCACCATGATGCGAAAGTTGAGTAAGAATATCAATATTTGAAGTTTGAAATTCTTTTCCAGTGGAGTTTTTATATGTAACGAGATTATGAATTTGAGACACAGTAAAACGACTAAAAAAATCGGTAAACAACCTTCTATTTTCCATCAACCACTCTTCAAGTTTTGAACTATCAATAATAGTCCAAGGTTCAAAAGTTTGTTCAATTCCATTCATTCTATTCATCCATATTCTTTGAGCAACAAGAATATGCGTCAAAAGTGATAAAATTTTGTCACTTTTTATAGATTCAGTTGTAGGTAGGTTTTGATTAACTATATTGATGTACTGACTTGTAGCCCAAAACTCATATTGAAAGGTTCTAGATATGGTTGCAATCATTGTAACGAAACTGCAAATTCTTCATCATATTTAAGAAATTCTAGAATAAATTCAGAACTATCTTTACCAATAAATAAATCTTTAAACTCATTCATGAACTGAACTTCTTTACTTTTATCTAACTTGAAACTACAAAAAAGTGATTGAACAGATTCTTCATATTCAAATAGTTTTGTTAACACTTTCCCAAGTAA
>JBDNFX010000167.1:0-6419 GCA_041689575.1 Kapaibacterium sp. (SeqCode) | reverse complement strand
CAACAACTAAGGTAACAGTTAAATTTTTACCACTTACAGCTTTATCCTTTGTTACGAAAGCCAAATCAGGGTAACCATCTCCTGAAAAATCGCCTACATCCCAAGACCAAAATTGTGAAGATTCCAATTCGGGTTTTAGTTTTATCAAATCTGAAATCATATCTTCTTCGTAGTAATTTAAAAGTGCTTTTTTAAACTCTGTATACGTTATTGAAGATTGCGCCGAAAGTTGATAAGTAGAAAAAAGTAACACAAAAAGTGTAATATATTTCATTCAAGATCCTAAATTAGTCAATGTGTTGTAGAAAATTCTTAATGTTTCCCTTGTAACGAGCGCCCATTTGTGATACAATTTGAGCAGAAGCATACGAAGCTAATTTACCACTTTGTTGTAATGTTAAATTATTCAAAACACCATAAAATAGTGCTCCCGCATACATATCTCCAGCCCCAGTTGTATCAATTGCAGTAACATCGACTGCATTGAAATTTTCAATTTGCCCATTCCATTTAATTCTTGATCCCTTTTTTCCCTGTGTAATTGCTAAATTCTTGACCAATGAACTTAGTCTATCAAAATTTTCTTCATAATTAGAATTGTTCGTAAATGCTTCAGCTTCTGTTTCATTACAAAATAGAAAGTCGGTAGATTTAAGAGCTTCAGAAACGGGATCATGAAAGAAATTGACAACAAATGTATCAGAAAAAGAAAGTGCAATTTTAGTTTTATTCTTTTTTGCAATTTCAATAGAATGAAAAATAGATTCAATTCCAGAAGGCTCTGAAAATTTGTACCCTTCAATATAGAGCCATTCACTATCGGCAATAGTTGATTCAACTATGTCTTTAGTGCTATAAGTGGAATTTACACCTAATGAAGTAAATAAAGTTCTTTCTGCGTCTTCGGTAATTAAAACTGCACAAGTACCAGTATCCTGATCATTTATCTTCTTTGCATCAATATGAATTCCTAAATCTAGGAATTCTTTTTCATAAAATATCCCAAAATCGTCATTTCCTAAAATCGTTTTTTGTGCTCCTTTGCCTCCTAAAGCACTAAACGCTATAATAGAATTAGCAACAGATCCACCAGAACATCGGAACGGAGTTGAATGGGATAGTTTTTGTAAAAGTTCTTGTTGTTCTTGTTCAGAAACTAAGGTCATTGTTCCTTTTTGAATTCCTAATTCTTGTAATTGTTCACTAGTAACTTTAATTTCTAAATCGACAAGTCCATTACCAAGACCACATAATTGTATTGATTTCATAAATTTTTTGGTTTAAATATTTTTTCACTGACAAAAGCATTAAATTGTTCAGGTAAAATTCTCGTTAACAAAACCATAACATAATTATACCATCCGGAAATGACAAGTGCTTTTTGCTGTTCCAGACCCTGAAGTGCGTTGAAGGCTACAATTTCTGGTGTTTGCAGTGGAAATGTAATTGTTGACCTATCCACTTTAGCACGATGAAAGAAATTAGTTGCTGTTCCCCCAGGGCAACAGCATGTAACAGTAACACCAAAGGGTTTAAGTTCCGAATGTAGAGCAATCGAAAAATTCTTCACAAATGCTTTAGATGCAGCATAACTTGCTAAATAGGGAATTCCTGTATATGCTGCAGTTGATGCAATATTGAGTATCCCGCCTTTTCTTCTTTGAATCATTGGTCCGCTGAACAGGGAACACAATGATACTAACGCCTCGATATTACATTGTAACAAAGCTCGTTCTTCGTGTAAATTATGTGAGGAAAACAATCCGTTTAAGCCATAACCTGCGTTATTAATTAAAACTTCAACATTCCACATATTTGAATGAACTATTGAAAACAATTCTTCAGGTGTGCCATCTTTAGACAAATCATAATCCAAACAATGTATAAAAACATTGTATTGTTCTCGTAAAGGTGCCGCTACTTTTTCTAAAGTATCTTTATTTCTTGATACTAGAATTAAATTCCTACCCCTTTGAGCAAGAATTTTCGCAAATTGTTCACCAATTCCTCCCGAAGCACCAGTGATTAAAATATATGAAATCATATTTCTTTTAAAAATGAAACAACATTATTAGCAGCTTTAATTCCACTCAATGTAGCACCTTCTAATGTTGCAGGTAACGAGGTGTTTGTCCAATCACCTGCCAAAAAAACGCCCTTTACTTTAGTAGAAGTATCTAAACGGACAGCCTCAAAACTTGGTGTGGCTAAAAATGTAGCTTTTTTTTCTTTAATTACAACACTATGAAGCATTGAGGATGATTTTATTGATGGAAACAAAACAGAAAGTTCACTATAAAGTAATAATACAATTTCATCTTTAGTCAAATCAGACAAATTATCACTAGCACTAATAACAATTGTTACTAAACTTTTTGCGAACGAAGTTGTTGGAACTTCAATTTTGTATTTATTAAAAATCCATTGGGAAACAGTTCCAATTAATCCGAAAAATGGTTCATCTATTTCAGTTAAAACTTCAGAATCAAACCAGATATATACTGAAGTAATTGGTGAATCTACTTCATTTAGTGAATGTTCAGATCCTAATTGAGATAGAAATCTTTTTGTTGCAGAAATTGTTGTTGCTAGTACTATAGATTTTGTATAATAAGTGTTATTCTTTGAATCAGATGCAACAAAATAGTCTTCAATTCTTTCAATTGTAGTAATTGTTGTTGAAGTTTTGGAGTATTCTTGAAGCATTGAAGATTTAGAAAATAAATGCGACAAACCAGTTTTTGGAATTACAAATGAAGACCTATTTCCCCCACTTAACAAAGCTAATTGGAGAACGGTCGACAATAAAGTTGCTGATGCTTTTTCAACAGGAGTATTTAAAGTTGCTAATGTAATTGGTTCAAACAAAAAATCTATCAGTTTCTGAACTACATTCCGCCTTTTTAGGTATTGAAGTACTGTTTCACAACTTTTGGGTGGAAAAATCTTTAGCCCCAACATAAACACAATCAATGAATACTTTTCTAGGATAGAAAAAGCTGAATAAGATAACAGCCCAACGAGAGTTCCCAACTTATTGGAAAAAAATTGTTGTTTAAGGAAATGAACTTCATATCCTTTTTTTGAGTTTCTATTTTTAGAAAGAAAAGGAACTTTCATTCTGTTTTGGGTTATAACTAAACGTCTTGTACCAAGATTTTCAAGTAACTGAAGAAAATTATCATAACAATTCATTAGAATATGTTGACCATTATCGATTTCATCACCTGAAATGGTATCAACGAAAGAACGAGCTCTTCCACCTAAAAACGGACGAGATTCTAACAATAGAATATTATTACTATATTTTGAAACGTTATATAATGTAGAAATTCCAGAAATTCCACCACCAATAACCAAACAATCGTACATTTAAAACCTATTCTGGAACAATTTAAACAAGATATATGTTAGTTAGTATTAAATAAACTCAGCAATAAAAGTGCTTTTTTTAATCACTAAATTTGTAAAATAACGTATTAATACGTACATTCGTACAACTAAATAGGAATATTATACTATAGCTTTACTATGAAGATTACGTACTCCTTACTAATTTCTTGTTTAATTGTCGCTTCTTTTACAAGTTGTAATGTAAAAGGATTCTTTGTGAAACCTAGTGATGAACCACAATGGGTAGATCCAAATCCTCCGCCAAAAGGTGGAGTTGTAGCTGAACTAACTGGTGAAAAGGTATTTAAATCAAAATGTGCAGCATGTCATCAAACAAATGGGAAGGGCTTACCCGGATCATATCCTCCGCTTGTAGCTTCCAAGTTGCTCAACTCTGAAGCAACAATTTCTATTAGAATCGTTCTTCATGGAATTCAAGGCCAAATAGTTCGAGAAGGCCTAACGTATAATGGAGCTATGACTCCTCATAAAGACATTCTGAATGATCTTGAAATTGCTGATGTACTAACGTATTCACGTTCACAATGGGGAAATACAGGAACTGCAGTAACTGAAGATGTTGTGAAAACAGTTCGTGAGAAAACAGCTGCTCAAGCAACTTCTTATTCAGAATCAGATCTAACAAAACCACTTTAAATTTTAAAGGACTCAAATGATATTAGCAGCAATACCCTCGTTTACAGAACTACTAGGCATGTTTGATATGTTAAGATGGTTCCCAGAAAATGTCTCTACATTTGGAAAAGAACTAGATGATTTATTCGCATTCATATATTATATATCGTTAGGTATCTTCTTTTTGACCTATGGTATTCTAATAGTGTTTATGATAAAGTATAGACAAAAACCAAATGTCAAGGCATATTTTTATCACGGAAACAACCTTGTTGAGTTAACTTGGACTTTACTTCCTACAATTCTCTTTGCTGCAATTGGCATTTATTCTGATGGAATGTGGGAGAAAACTAAATATGAAAAGAAAGTTCCTATTCCTGATGTTGAAGTCCAAGTTATGGGATATCAATATGGTTGGACTTGTCGATACCCAGGTCCAGATGGAACATTTGGTAAACAAGATAGAAATCAAATGAGTACTTCTAATAGGTTTGGAATTGACTCTGCTGACAAAGCTGGCAAAGATGATGTAGTAAAAGATGGAGTCTTCTCTTTTCCTATCAATCGAAATATAGTTGTAGGTCTTTCATCTTCAGATGTTTTACATAGTTACTTTTTACCAAATTTTAGAGTAAAACAAGATGCTGTCCCTGGCCAATGGATTAAAGTTTGGTTTAATGGAACAAAGATTGGAAAATATGAATTAGCTTGTGCTGAACTTTGTGGTTCCGGGCATTATAATATGAGAGGTGAAGTAAATATGCTTTCACAAACTGATTTTGAAAAGTGGCTTACGAATGAATCTGCAAAAAAATTAGGTATTTCATTTGGAACTTCTCCTAAGAAAATCGATTCAACTGTAACTACTGTTGCTACAACAGACTCAACTTCAATTAAAAAATAACGTAAATAATTTCAAAATAGGATTTTACATGTCAAACACCGTTATAGTTTCTGAAAAACATCATCATGTTCATGCTGAACATGATCACCATGAGCATCACAAACAATCCTTTATTACTAAATACATTTTTTCTACTGATCATAAGATGGTTGCTAAGCAGTTTATGACTTCAGCTCTATTCTTTTTGTTAGTAGGAGGAGCATTAGCTTTATTACTACGATGGCAATTGGCATATCCGGGAGAAGCAGTGCCTTTGATTGGTCAGTTTTTGCCAGAATTAATTGCTTCTAATGGAGTTATCCAACCAGGATTATTTATTCAATTGACTACTATGCATGCTTCTGTAATGATATTTTTTGTCATTATTCCTTTAGCAGTCGGTTTATTTGGAAACCTATGTATACCTTTGATGATAGGAACCGATGATATGGCTCTACCATTTATCAATTTACTATCATTTTGGTTGTATTTTCTTGCAGGGATTGTTGCATCTGCTGGTTTTTTTGTTCAAGGAGGAGCCGGGGCTGCTGGTTGGACAGGATATCCACCTTTAAGCGTCACCGGAGGGCTGGGGCAAACATTATGGATTATTTCTATTTTCTTGGTTGGTTTCTCCTCTATTTTGGGTGGAATGAACTATCTAACAACTGTTATAAATAAAAGAGCGCCTGGAATGAAAATGTTTGATATGCCCCTTTCAGTATGGGCAATCTTCATTACTTCTGTAATAATGGTATTAGGAACTCCAGTCTTAGCTGCTGCAGTTAGTATGTTGTTTTTTGACAATGTACTTCATACTTCTTTCTTTATGCCCGATAACCTTACTGTATCTTCCCCATTTGCTAATGGAATGAAACATTCTGGTGGTGGACAACCAATATTGTTTCAACATCTATTCTGGTTTTATTCTCATCCAGCAGTTTACATTATGATTCTACCAATATTTGGTGTAGTTTCTGATGTTCTATCAACTTTTGCTAGAAAACCTGTTTATGGTTATAAAGCAATGATATTTGCCACAATAGCAATTGCTTTTCTTGGTTTCATTGTTTGGGGGCATCACATGTTCCAATCTGGAATGAATCCATTATTAGGTACAACTTTTATGCTCTCTACCATCGTAATAGCTGTTCCTTCTGCAATTAAAGTATTTAATTGGTTAGGAACTCTATGGAGAGGTAGTATTAGATACACTTCTGCGAATCTAATGGCTCTTGGATTTCTTGCAACTTTTATAATAGGTGGTTTATCAGGTGTATTCATGGCTTCAGCTCCTGTTGATATATATATACACGATACTTATTTTATTGTTGCACATATACATTATGTATTATTTGGTGGTTCTTTATTTGGTATTTTTGCAGGAATTTATTATTGGTTCCCTAAATTATATGGCAAAATGCTTAATGAAACTTGGGGTCGTAGACACTTCTTTTGGACATTTACATTCTTTAACTTGACATTTTTCCCAATGCATATTCTTGGT
>JBDNFX010000166.1:0-1668 GCA_041689575.1 Kapaibacterium sp. (SeqCode) | reverse complement strand
ACTCACATCAATTTTTCGTTGGCTGTTTTGGTCGGTAGTAATTTTTGTTGTTTCTTCAGTGGTGTTAGTATTTATTTACAAATATGTTCCACCGTTCATAACTCCTTTCATGGTTATTCGATCTGTTGAAGGTATGTTTACTGGTAAAAATGTAAGTATTACTAAATCGTGGGTATCCTACGATGAGATTTCAGACAATATCAAAAGAGCAGTAATTTTTAGTGAGGATAAACGCTATCTTCAACACGATGGTTTTGATTGGAAAGCTATCAGTGCTGCTAAAAAATACAATGAACGAATGAAAGGTAAACGAGTAATTGGTGCTTCAACTATTTCAATGCAGACTTCTAAAAATGTTTTTCTTTGGCATGGTAGAAATTATCTTAGAAAAGGATTAGAGGCTTATTTCACAGTATTGAGTGAGGCTGTTTGGGGGAAAGAAAGAATTTTAGAAGTGTATCTGAATATAATTGAATGGGGTGAAGGTATATACGGAGTTGAAGCAGCATCAGAGTACTATTTTAAAAAGTCTGCTAAGAATTTAACTGTAAGAGAAGCAGGTGCTTTGGCTGCTATTGTTCCTAATCCGAGAAAATGGTCCGCTGCAAATCCAACTTCTTATGTTAAAAAGAGAACTTCGCTCATATCTTCGCAACTAAAACGAATTAAAATTCCATAAAAACAAAGAAGCTCTCTTGTCGTCTTTGTTTAATATGATAATAGAAGTCTTTAATACAACAGAAAAAAAACTTCTACCGAAAAAGAAAATTCAAAAAGATATTCTTTCAGTAGTTGCTGTAGAAGGTTTTAAACCAGAAGGATTGATTAGAGTTGTTTTAGTTGATGATAAGGAAATTCACAGAATTAATATTGAGTTCTTACAACATAATTATCCTACAGATGTTATCACATTTAAAGTAAGTGATGAAGATGAAACATTTGAAGCAGAAATATATATATCAGTTGATACAGCGATAAAACAAGCTAACGAATATTCTGTTTCTTTAGAAAAAGAATTGCGAAGACTTGCAATTCATGGGGCTTTACATTTGGTCGGTTTCGATGATGCTACTGATGAATTACGAAATGCAATGCATTTGAAAGAAAACTTTTACCTTGAAAGGCAATAAGATTATGGAAAATTATGAAGATTTTTCAGTTAGTTATAACGAACGAATCTTAGAAATTTTAGTTTTTGTACTTTCTGAAATAAAACAAAACATTTCAATTGAAGAATTGAATGTTGCCGAGTTGATTCAAAGAGGGTATTCTGAAGTAGAGATCTCGGCTGCAATATCATGGCTTTTGGACAAAGTTGATATGGAAGGTGCTTTGATGATGTTTCCAAAGATGCAATCTGTTTCTACTTCCTTTCGCATATTGAACCAAGTTGAAAAGTCATTGTTTACCTCTGCTACTTGGGGGAAAATTGTAGAATATCAAGAACTTGGAATACTTACTCCAGAACAAGTTGAGTTTCTAATTTTTAGGGCAGTTGCTATACAATCAGATGTAACCACAATTGAAGAAGTCAATGATTTAGTTTCTAAATTGCTTTTCTATTCTAATTCTATGATACCGTCCGGAAGTAAGATTTTGCTCGATGGAAATGACCGAGTCAATTAGAATAACAGAATAAATATTGAAGCCCCAAAATTGGGGCTTTTT
>JBDNFX010000165.1:0-3870 GCA_041689575.1 Kapaibacterium sp. (SeqCode) | reverse complement strand
AAGAAATGGCTATTTTGATGGCAATCCCACGAACTTGCCCAGTTAGTTTCAGTCTTCACCCAGACATAATCATTAATGTTACTTACTCGGTAAAATCTGTTTAGCCTCACTCATTGGTCAATTGCGGTAAAATCTTACCGTTGAAATCAATTTCGTAGAGGTTTGTCCTGGGAGTATAGTCAAACCTACTCATTGATATATAAATTGTGTTTTTAGGAGTGATAACATAATTTGCAAATTGAAAAGAGCACAAATCCTTTGGTAAATTTATTGGTCTTGTGCTATAAGGCTTTTCCGGAAGACAATGATGCTTCAACATCGAAAATATACATTTTCCAAAATTGTTGATAAGGATGTAAAGTATCAAATTAGATATCTTCTACAAACGTTGTAAACCGTTCGTCTGGCGAAAATTGAAAAAGCCGTTTAAACTGATTAGAGTTTGTGATGTTAATTCCTTGTAACATTATCATTGAATCAGTTTTTTTTCTAACTATTTCATATTTTCTACTTGAACTAATAGCTCTTTGAAAAACATTGTTATCTCGTGGACTTATAAGTTCCCAAGATTGAAATCTATAAACTCCTTTATTTTCAATGTTAAAAATATCATTATTTGGACTTTAGGTTGAAAGCCATTGTTTATAGACAGCTCCAGGATTTTTTGCATTAATTTCAAGATTATTCAATGGAGTAACATCTTCAAAAATATTCTCTTCGATTAAATATTTTAAAAAACGTATTAAGCTTATAGTGGTATTTATTGGAGTGTAAATTAATTCATACAATACAATATTGTTATCTTAAGGACACATCAATACTCTCACGTAAGGTGGTTCTAAAATCCCAACTATAAGACTGTCTATCTGTATATCCTTCTTTTCATTTGTTACAGTGTTTAGTATAGTTACTTTTTTATAATCTTCCTCACCAATAAGTTTATTATAAAAAATGAACTTACCATCACCAGAAATATTATGAATCCTAATTGCACCTGAAAAGAGTGTATACTGATTATAACCTGGCACCTCACACGGTTCTGGGTCAGGTACAGGATTTACAATTGATTCATTACAAGAAAGAATTATAAATCCAATAATTAGACAAAAGAATATTTTCATACTTACCTCACAACACCAATTACCCCTTTATGCTGTCTAAAACATTTGTAGGAATTGTCTGTGAATGAAGAAAACATTGGGATATGAAAACATACAATACAACATTGACAACGAAAAAAGATAACTTGTAGAATTTCCTAATCCTCAAAAGGAACATAAAACGTTTCATAGATACTTTAATAAGTGAAGAATATCAGAATATTTACTATTTTTTTATTGAAAGAATCAGTTTTGATGTGAATACAAAAGTAATATACTTAAGACAATTGTAATAATAAACTTTAACTGCAAGATTAATGGAGTTAATTGAAAATTGCTACAAAGACTGCATCGAGTATGAGTGTTGATGTTTACGTATAACTCCAAAAAACATATTCTATAAACTAAGTCCATTTAACTCAATTAATCCAACAAGCAAAAATAAAAAGGGGTGGTTTTGAGTCTATAGAATCATATCCTTATTTAAAAATAAATTGAGTTAAAAAATATGCCGTACGATCCTTTAGTGGTACAACCAATGAGAGAAGAACTTACTTCCATTGGTGTTAAAGAATTAAGAACAGTTGATGAAGTTGACGAAGCGATGAAACAACAAGGAACCTCCTTAGTTGTTGTAAATTCTGTATGTGGATGTGCCGCTGGTGGTGCAAGACCCGGAATAGCTTTAGCGTTACAACATGAAGTTTTACCGGATAATGTGTTTACTGTATTTGCTGGTCAAGATGTAGAAGCAACACAACGAATGAGAGATTATTTTACCGACCAAGTGCCGTCTTCTCCTTCAATTGCTTTGTTTCAAGATGGTCAATTAGTAGCATTTATGCATCGCCATCATATAGAAGGTTCAATGCCCGAACAAATTGCACAAGCCTTAATTGGTGCATTTGATAAAATTTGTTCTCCACAAGCTTCCTAATATCAAATGAATCTTTCGAAACAAACGCTCACTTCATTAACGACAGTAGTGGCGGTAAGTATTTTATTACTTGCTGCCTTTTTTTATATGACTCCAAAATTTCAATCTCCATTGATTATTGGTTCAATGATACTGTTTATACTGTATCCTTATAGAAATGCATCTGCACTACTTCATAGATTATTTGTAATATCTGTTACGTTGTTTATTTCGTGGATTTCATTTGAAGTAAACTCTTCACTAATCCCATTTATAGTCGCTTTCATAGGAGCATATCTTTTAGAACCTGTTGTTAAAATGTTAGAAGAAAAAAAATTCCATCGCACTTTATCTGCAGCGATAGTTGTGTTAGCAATTGTAGCTGGTGTAGCAATTTTTTCTACCTACTTTTTTCCTATTTTGTTTCAGCAGTTAGACCAAGTAGTACTGCAAGTAAGAGAATGGTTTACAGTTTATAATATAAAGGATCAACAACAGTTTTTTGATTTTCTATCTTCATTAGGAATTTCAGAAAATGATTCTCGAACATTTATAAGTCAACAAGTTGTACCCAAATTAGAATCAATTCTACAATCATTTCTATATGGATTATTGAATTTTTTAACAAGTATTTCATCTGTAGCAGGGCATATAATAAATATAATTTTAGTTCCTGTTTTACTCTTTTATTTTATTAAAGATATGCCTAAGTTCAAAGAAGGATTTATGAGCATAGCCTTACGAATTAAACCAACTTCATTACCTTTGTTAAGCAGTATACATTCTATAATTAACTCTTATATTTCTTGGCAAATTTTGTCAGGATTCATTGTTTCTACAACTTGTTCATTAGTCTTTTCAATAATGGGAGTTCCTTATGGTTTTGTACTGGGAGTTTTATGTGGATTGTTAAACCCAATTCCAACTATAGGATTAATAATTTGTATAGTTTTAAGCATACTTACCGTTGTAATTGTTAACCCTGAGAATCTGTTTTCATCAATTTTAACTATTCTAATAACCATAAACGTGATACATTTTGTAAATAACTATTTCATTGAACCAAAAGTATTAGGTGAAAAAGTAGGATTAAACCCTATTCTGTTATTTGGTTCACTATTTATATTTGGTCATTTCTTTGGAATTGTAGGACTACTAATCGCTATACCAACAACAGCGATATTGTTACTCTTTTTCAGAGAATGGATGAAGCCAAGAGCAATAACAGAAGAATTTATTTCGAATGAAAATACACTTTGATCTCCGTAGTGATACCGTAACTCAACCCTCCCCAGAAATGCGAATTGCAATGGCAAATGCAGAAGTTGGGGACGATGTTTATAAAGAAGATCCGTCCGTAAATAAATTAGAAGAGTATGTTGCCAAGTTGTTAAATATGGAAGCTGCACTTTTTGTTCCTTCGGGAACAATGGGAAATCAACTTGCTATTTTGGCAGCCACACAAACAGGTGATGAAGTGCTTTTGGATTCAGAAGCACATATTTACCTATATGAAACAGCTGCCCCGTCAATTCTTTCTCGAGTTCAACTCCGACCATTTCATTCAAACAACGCAACACCTAATTTTGACGAACTTGATCTATTAGTTCGTGAAGATATTTACTATCTTCCAAGGACTTCTATGTTCTGTTTAGAAAATTCTCATAACAGATATTCAGGTGCAGTATTAAACTCTGAAATTATTAAAGAAGGAAGAATTTTTAGTAACAAACATAATTTGCATTATCATTGCGACGGTGCAAGGATATGGAATGCTGCAGTTTCTTTAGATAAACCAATTCATACCCTTACCGAAGAATTTGATTCTATTTCTGTTTGTTTTTCTAAAGGGTT
>JBDNFX010000164.1:0-7004 GCA_041689575.1 Kapaibacterium sp. (SeqCode) | reverse complement strand
TTACGAACAAAACCTATAATTTTAATTGTAGATGATATTCCTGAGAATTTACAGATACTTAGTAATAAGCTAGATGCAGCAGGGTTTGACACTTCGTTTGCTATTAGTGGGCAAGAAGCATTAGATACTATAGAAGTATTACTACCTGATTTGATTCTTTTAGATATTTCAATGCCTGAAATGAGTGGTTTTGAAGTTTGTAGAAGATTAAAACTAAATGAAAACACGAAAGATATCCCTGTTATTTTCTTAACACCTTACAACGATCGAGAAAACATAATTTCTGCTTTCGAAGTTGGTGGGGTAGATTACATTTCAAAACCATTTAATCAAATGGAGTTATATGCTAGAATACGAAATCATTTATCGTTGCGACAAAAAACGATTCAATTAGAAATTGTACAAAAAACCTTAGTTGAAATCCGACAAGAACAATCCACATTATACCAAATAACAAAAAATAATGTGTTAAATCCACTAAAAAATCTTAAGATTCTAAACGGAGAAGCTTTCAATACTTCAAAAGACTTAGATGATATTATTGGATATGTAGAGAATATTTCCAATCTTCAAAAAGTGGAAAACTTAGATTATTCCAATTCACTACAAAAAGTAAGTCTTCTTGAAATTTTAGATGAAAATGAGTTAACACATTGTTTTGACACAGAAGAATGTAAAAACATATATTTTCAAACAGATATAGAAACGCTACATTTGCTCTTTAAAACTCTCGTTAAATTCATTAAAAGTGTGTCTACTGAGATGAAATATGTTTCGTTACAATTTGAAAACTATGCTTATTTTACTACAAAAATGAATTTTAGACAAAAAGTAATTTTTAACATATCTAAAATTAAAGATGATTTTATTCAATCAAACAATGAAGATAAAGTATTTCCTATTTCTACAATTTTAGATTTTGGGCAATCTGGATTTAACTTCTGTATTGCACAAAAATTAGCGAGAACCTTACAAGGAAATCTTTCTTTAGAAACAGTAGAACAAAATTGGAAAATAGTTTTAGATTTAGGCTTGCCTCAAATTCATACTTCAACATAATTAATAACTTCAATTCTTCTTGTAGCTTTGGTGTATTTACCAAACAACTCAGTATGTTTTAATTGTAACTCTTTAGCATACTTTCGTTGATAATCACGAAACATCTTTAAAGAAGAACATCTATATCTTATTTGAAAAGCACCAACCGAATCAACATCCTTGCTTTGAAAAATAGAATTATGTAAGAAGTAACCAGTACTTAAAACTTCAGGTATGTGGGTACTATTCATCCATAGTAACCACTCAGTTGTTTTTTCTGGTTCTATGAAAACTTCAACAATGTAATCAATCATACGTTTTATACAATTATCAGTAATAAATACGTAGTAGTATACTTCAATAATTTATTTTGAATAGTACCATTGAATAAATCTGTAAATAAGGTTATTTTATTAGGGTATGTTGGATCTGAAATCAAATATCAATTTACTCCATCAGGAATTCCTGTTGCAACTTTTTCATTAGCAACTTCTACTTCTTGGAAAGACAAAAATGGTAAATTGATTGACTCAACAGAATGGCATCAATTAGTTGCTTGGCAATCATTGGCTGAACTAGCCCAAAAACTGATTGTTAAAGGATCTAAAATATATGTCGAAGGGAAAATTCGGTCAAGAATTTTAGTTTCAAATAGTGGATATAAAAAATCTATATTTGAAATCGTGTTGGATCAGTTAATACTATTGGATTCTCCGAACAAAAATAACAGCCGTCAAATGTTTGATACTGATTATATCGTACAATTGTTAGATAATCCCCTAGAAAATAGTAATGATACAGATCCTTTTTGAAATTAGATAAACAATTTAATAATTCAGAATATGATTAGTAACAATTCAATACAAATAGTCAAAAGCAGAATTTATTTAAAAAATAACATATCAAGCAATCAATGAAAAGTAAGAATAATATTGAATTAAAAGTTGGAATAATCGCATTTTTATCACTTATAATTTTAGTAGTAGCAGTAATTGCGGTAAAAGGGTTCAGAGTTTCAGGTGATGGAGTTTCATTATCAATCCGTTTTCAAAACTCAGGTGGTGTAACGGAAGGTTCCCCTGTTGTTGTGAATGGGGTAAAACGTGGTCAAGTGATTGATGTTAAAAATGATAAAAATTCAGTTTTACTTATAGTTTCTATAGATAATATAAATGATCTAAAGATAGATGCAACTGCCCAAATTTCAATTTTAGAAATAACTGGTGGGAAAAAAGTAGAAATAATGCCTGGTCTGAATTCTAAAAATTTGGATAAATCACAAGTGATTTCTGGTATAACAATGCCTGATATCCCTGAAGTTATTGGGAATTTAGGATTAATGACCGATGACGCAAAAATATTACTTAAAAGATTAGATACAATTTCAGGTTCAGTAACAGAATTTTTTCGAGATGAAGCTATAATACAGTCTGTAAAAAATAGCATTTTCTCTGCAGAAAGACTAATTAATGATGTACAAAATGTAGTTTCAGAAAATAAACATTCTTTAAAATCTAGTTTAGAATCAATCGAAAGATTAAGTAAGGAATTAAGAACTGCGATTTCTAAGAATGAACCAAAAGTTTCTAACCTTTTAGATAGTTTACAAATGGTAACTAGTGATGCAAGAATTTTAATAGCAACTACAGATAGATCATTTGTAAAAGTGGACTCACTTTTAGTTTCTGTTGATACAATGATAAAAGATACTAAAAATGGAAATGGTTTAATTTCGAAATTGTTATATGATAAAGATTTATCTATGAAGTTAGATAGTGCTTTTGTTTCAATATCTGATTTTGTTAAAGAAGTTAGAAAATATGGAGTTAATATAAACATTGGTGGAATTGGTCATAAACCGTAACTTAAATAATATGAAACAATCATTTTATAGCATTACATTTGTAATATTTTTATGTACATTCTTTGTTACAAAAGATCAACCACTTTTTTGTCAATCAAATGTAAAAACTTTACTTATTATTGATACACTTAAACCAATTTTACCAAGTGATACGGTCAAAAGAATTGGAAATTCTTTTTCTGCAATTCAAGATACTTTGTATAAAAGAGCTTTGCTCTATAGAATAAGTTCAAACTCACGATTTTGGAATGATCTTCGACTATTTGGAAGATTTACTGAAAAGAATATTGAAGAAGAATTAACACCTATAGAAATATTGACCAGAAATATGCAAATTCCAGCTGGTTATTATTTACCAAGTCCTCAAGAAGTTGCCTTAAATCAATATGCAATTAATCAATCGACCTTTGTGCCTGGATTATTACAACATAGAACTCCTGGTACACAAATTGCTATATCTGATATATTATCATTTTTTGGGTTGTCAGAAGATGTGTCTACGACATTACGATATCAATTAAATGAACCATGTTTTGTAGAAGTTGTAGTGTACTCTATGCAAGCAAGGGTAATTAGAACTATTTTAAAATCTGAACAAGCTCCTGGTACCTATGAAGTAACTTGGAATGGTAAAAATGATGCTGGAATAAGAATGCCTGCTGGAGACTATGTTTCTGAAGTAAGGTTATTACATTGTAACGGTAAAATTTTTAGAAAAAGAATTGTTGTAAACTAAATTCTTAATCTAAATGTGTATATTCTTCGAATTGTTTTAAAATACTTGCAAGTAGAAAAAACACGTACTCTTGAAAAAAGTTTGATTTATATTTTGTATAAATAGATTTTTTTTATATCTTAAACATAAGTGTAGAAAATAATCTTATCTTTTTACATTTTTCGGAATCGGATTATTGGGCAATTTGCTATTTTAGTCCATCAATTTATAACTAAAATTTACTGTGATTTTCTACATACTTTAGAAAGATGTTTATGAAAAACTTTTACAATCTAAGAAGAGCAACAATTTCATTGCTTATCTTCCTAATAATAGGAGCATTGGAAGTTGTAAAAACTCAAGCATTTGAACAAGATGCTAAGTTTCATTCTGTTGTAACCATTGGTGGAGCTTCTCGACAAGTAGCAAATACCATTACTTCAGATGCAAATGGAAATAATATTGTTTCCGGAGTTTTTGACAGTGTAACTGACTTTGACCCAGGTCAAAGTTCAGTAATCTTTAGTCCATTTGGGCTACAAGATGGATTTATTGCTAAATATTCATCTTCTTCTGAGTTAGTTTGGGCTAAACATCTACGTTCAACAACTTCTAATTCAAGTATTACTTTACGTAAACATGCTATTGTAAAAATGGAAACATTATTATAATTGGAGATTTTAAGGGTACTTTTGATTTCGACCCTAGTTCTAACAACAATTTGTTAACTGCAAATGTGCAGTTAGCTGGTTTTTATGCTAAGTATTCTTCCGCTGGTGAGTTAGTGTTTGCAAAGAAATTTGATACTCTTTCAAATTTTGATGCAACTTGTCATGTAAACGATCTTTACATAGATCCAGTAGGGAAAATATATATGACAGGTTCCTCAACCGGACCAATCGATTTAGACGCTGGTCCTCAAGCGTTAACTAAAATCCCAAGAGTTTGGGACGACCTATGGTTTGAATTAGTTGATCAAAATGGTGATCTTGTTTCAGCAACAATTCTAATGGGTTCAGATAGTAGTTTCGGTACATCAATAACCGTTGATGAATCGAATAACATATATGTAGGTGTTAAATTTACTGGGATATTTGACGCAGATCCTTCAGCGAATGCAACTTTATTAACATCTTTAATCGGTAAGGATGCTGCACTTTTAAAGTTTTCAAACCCATCAACATTAGATTATGCGAAACAATTTGAATGTGGTCTTGGAAATGTTTCCATTTCTCAGATATTGGCGATAAAAAATTCTAGTAATGTAACTTCGATTTTTGTAGGTGGAAGTTTTACCAATACTTTTGATTTAGATCCTGACAATGGTTCTCAAATTATGACATCTCAAGGACTTTCTGATTTGTTTATCGGAAAATTCTTAGCATCAAATGGTACGTATCAATCTGGATTTTCAATTGGTGGATTAGGAAATGATTATTGTAATGATATTGAATATGACACTTGGCAACATTCAGTTATTGTCGGTGGAAATTTTAGTAATACAGTAGATTTTGATAATAATAGCAATGCAAGTTTTAATTTCACTAGTAATGGTGGATTAGATAACTTTTTAGGTAGTTATAAAACATCCGACTTATCATTTAACTTTGCAAAACATACAGGAGGAACAGGAAAAGAAGTTCTTACTTCTGTTTCTTACAATTCTACTTCAAAAAGAATTAGTTATGCTGGTTCTTTTGAAAACACAGTTGATTTTGATCCTTCAGATGTTGCAACATTATCAAGAACCTCAACTGGTTTTGATAATTATTGGCTTAGTGGATTAGACCATTACATTATGGCTGCTGTTGAAATTGATTCCATTTGGGGAATTAGACCTACATCAGTTGGTGTATCAGCAAAAGTAAATAATGACGGCAATAATGCAGTTACAGAACGTGGATTTGTTTATGGATTAGTTCCTAACAACTTAACAGTATTAACTGGAGATAGTGTTAGAGTAGGTTCTGGAGTTGGTTCATTTAGTAAAACTATTAACAACTTAACTCATAACAAAAAATACTATGTTAAAGCCTTTGCTAAGAATGATTTAGGTTTTGTTTATAGTGCTTTAGATTCTTTTACTACTTTAACACCTTTTGATACTTTAACATCGTTTACCGCAGTTATACCTGATTCAAATAGAACTGTCGTTCGTTTAAACTGGACATTACCAACAAACAAAGTTCAATCTACACATTTTGTAATTGTTCGTAAAGATTTTGGAATTTATGGAACAGATACAAGTTCAAGTTTTAAATTACTTGGAATTGTTCCTCGAAATTCAGAATTATCTAATTATGTATATACTGATAATACTGGAAAACCACATAGATCATATGAATATGATGTTGTACCAACTGCAATTCTTATTATTGGTGAACTTCCAAAAGAATTAGTTGATAAGATTCTTAGTGAAGCTGCTAAAATCATGAGAGTTATTCCATCTGTACCTACAGTTGGAACTATGAATGAAGTAAGAGACTCTATTAGAAACATAAATGTTTCTTGGGTTATTTCTTATTTAGATTCTACGACAAACAAAATTTATGTTGAATATGGATCTGGCTTAACACCCTCCACTTATTCAGTGATTGATTCTATAAGTAGACTTACTTTGGAATCTGGTGGGGTTCATAAAGTTAAGCGTATTAATGGTCAAAGAATTCAAAATGGAATTCATACCTTTCGTTTACGTGCTGCAACTTCATTTGAAGCCTTCCCATCTAGTGATGCTGTTAGTATAACTTTAAAAATGGATACACTTAAGTATACTAGTTCTCCTATTATGAGTTCTTGTAAAGATAGTGTTTATAACTATGCACCTACTTTAAAAAGTACGACTGTTGGTTCAGTGTTACATTCAATTATTAATCCGCCAACGGGTGTTTCTTTTAATATTATGAACGGGTCAATTAACTGGACTCCTACAAGTAACGGTTCATACAACTTTAAAACTGTAGTAACCTCTCTATATAATGTTGCATTAAAAGATACTCAACAATTTACAGTGAAAATTGAAACTTGTAAACCACCAAATTACTACAATCAAAAATGTTCATACGTTTCTGGTGGAGTAATTGAAGCAAACAATGCAAACATTGTTAATGCGAAAATAACAGCTTTTAGAACTGATCAACAAATTGCACAAGATATGATAATGTCATATCAAGCAACTATTGTGAATAATGCATATACTTTACATTTACCAGCTGGAAATTATAAGTTACAATTTTCTGGTGCAAATTATATTACGACTTGGTTTTCAAATGCAACAAATCTCAGTGATGCACAAGTTGTTACAACAACTTGTGATGAAAACCTAGTAAGTGACTTTAATAATATTACTATAACTACAGGAACTGTTGCAGATATGACTTTTAGTGG
>JBDNFX010000163.1:0-7927 GCA_041689575.1 Kapaibacterium sp. (SeqCode) | reverse complement strand
TTTTTATGTCTTCAAGCCAAAGTTGTACCGAAGCATCGGAGGGCATTCGTAAATCTCCTCTTGGAGAAACCGCTACCGAACCTATCTTAGGAGAATCAGGCAAACACGAACGTTTGAACTGCTGAGAGAAGAATCTTTTGTAAAAAACTTCTAACCATTGTAGTATTTCATTTTTTGTAAATGTTCCTTCAAAAGCAATGGAGGCCAAATAGAAAATGACAGAAGGTTTTTTTCTTTGACGAAGCATATAATACAGAAAAAAGTCGTGTAGAATATAAGGTCCAACAACTTCTTCGGTTTTCTGAGCTATAGTACCATCGTCACTAGGAGGTAATAACTCAGGGGAAACTGGAGTATCGGCTATGTCGTTCAAAATTGATCTTAAAGCTTCTCCTTGAGTAGAAGCAAACCATTCTATACAATACCGGACTAATGTTTTCGGAACTCCTGCATTAACTCCATACATCGAAATATGATCTGCGTTATAGGTACACCATCCTAATGCTAATTCTGAAAGGTCGCCTGTTCCTAAAACAATTCCATTAATATTATTAGCATAATCCATTAAAATTTGCGTTCGTTCACGAGCTTGTGCATTTTCAAATGTAATGGTATAATCACTCAAAGAAAGGTTTAAATCAGAAAGATGTTGTTCAACTGCTTTGATAATTGAAATTTCTTTGTAGGTTGTTTTATAGGTCTTTGCAAGTTTTTGAGCGTTATTCTTAGTGCGATTGGTAGTACCAAAGCCGGGCATTGAAATTGTATGAATATTTGTCAGTGGTTTTCCTAAGTGTTGAAGTGCATCTATTGCAACTAATAAAGCTAATGTAGAATCTAACCCTCCACTAAGCCCTAATACTATAGGTGCGAAATTTAGATGTCGTAATCGTTGCTGTAAAGCTGTAGATTGAATCCTGAAAATTTCCGAACAAGTTTCATCTCTAAACACAAGTGATTTTGGTACAAATGGAGTTTGGGAAATTTCTCGCTTTAAATCAATATCTGTAGATAGTTCATATTTCAAATGAATTTCTGAAATGAAGTAATCACTTTGAATAGAATTCTGCGAAAAAGAAGTATCAGTAGATCGTTCTGAACGGATTTTTTGAATATCAATATCGGAAAAAACTAATTGAGAAGTAAATTGAAAACGTTCACTTTCGATTAAAATTATTCCATTTTCAGCAATGAGTGAATGCCCAGAGAATACAAGATCTGTACTCGATTCATTTGGTCCAGCAGACGCATACGCATATGCAGTAATTGTTCGTGCAGATTGAGCTGTAACTAACGACCGACGATAGGTAGCCTTACCTAAAATTTCATTGGAGGCAGATAAATTTAGAATAACCTCTGCTCCAGAAAGAGCTGCATTTGAAGAAGGAGGAAGCACCGACCAAAGGTCTTCGCAAATTTCTATTCCGAATTGAATTGACAAAGGAGAAATTTCAAAAAGTTGTTTCGCTCCAAAAGGTACAGTGAATCCACAAATTGTTACTTCCGAAATATTCTGAATCACATTTGAAGACGAGAACCACCGTAGTTCATAAAATTCATTTGTATTAGGAATAAAAGTTTTAGGAACAATCCCAACAATACTTCCATTGGCAATAACAATTCCACAATTAAACAAATGAGAATTACATCGAATTGGGGCACCAACAACAACAACTATATTATGAGTTTGTGGTAGAATTTCGAAAAGAGAAGTTTCAATAGATTCTAAAAGGAGTGAATCGTAAAACAAATCTGCTATAGTGTACCCAGTTATACAAAGTTCGGGGAAAACAAGTAAAGAAACTGAATGGTTTTTTGCTTTTTGGATTTGAAGGTTTATTTCAGCAGTATTGAATGAACAGTTTGCAATACGCAATTCTGGACTACAGACACCGACTCTGAAAAACCCTGCATCCCAATTATTCATAACAACCTTATAGAAAAATAAGAGCCCGTTATTGAAGTTACTTGTACCAGGAGAGGGACTTGAACCCCCGACCCATGGATTATGATTCCATTGCTCTAACCGGCTGAGCTACCCTGGCATAGAAGTAAGAACACAAAAATACAGTTTTTTTTGAATAATTCCAAAAAACAACTGTGTTTTTTCATTTTCGATATAAATCAATTCGTTTCGTATTGTAATTCTGAAAATTCAAGTTTGAATGATTTACTAAACTCTTCTTCTAACATTGCAGCCCAAGTTTGTAAATATAACACTACATCTTCTCGTTTACGATATTGAAGAAGTCTTCTTTGCGATAAAGGAATTTTTTTGAGAATCTCTTGGTTTGAAAGTTTTTCCAAATGGTAAATGTCTTCCCTTGAAAAACCTAAATCTAAAATTGTTTTAACGATATGGTCAATAGTATAACCGGTCATAGAGCATAACTCAATACTTCTATCAACAAATTCTTCCGCTTCAACAACTGTGGGAAAATCACGAATATGATCTTGCCATTCACCGAATCCTTCAATAGCAATTGCATGAATTTCGTTGTGTGTAAGCTTAGTCGCAGTTTGAGCTAAATGGCCACAATTACAAGAACCTTGGTGAGACCAATTGTATTTAGCTCCTTTTGTTAACCGTAGTGCAGTTTCGCGTAAAACAGTAATTGTTTCAAATGTTGGAATTGCCATAAATTAAGTACGTTGGTTTCTAAAATATAAACGAAAACAATCTATAAATTTATTTAGTTCAATGTAATATTCTGTTTATAAAAAAAGCCGAAAACAACTGTTTTCGGCTTAAATGGAATTTGTTTACGAATTGAGAATTTTTGTTAACTCATCTCGTATTCTGGCTGCACGTTCATAATCTTCGTGGGAAATAGCGTGTTCTAGTTCTTGATTTAACAATGCAACTTTTGAAAGAACATCACTTTGCACACCTTTGGGGAGTATGTTTGAAACTGTATGACTAATTTCAGCTTCATTCTCATCTTCAGAATCTTTATTCTTAAGTCCATCTAAGAGTTCATCGCGTTCATCGTCTTCATCAGAAAAAGTAGCATCATCTAAATATGCATTTTCATCATCAGGAAGGAAACCACCTTCATCAAGTACTATTTCTGAAATGTATATTGGTACATTGCACCGAACTGCTAAAGCGATTGCATCGGAAGGCCTTGCATCGATTTCTGAATTAGCCGTATCGAAAATTAGTTTTGCAAAAAAAGTACTATCTTTTAAATCGGTTATCCATACTTCTAATAAATTAACTCCAATAGAATCTAACACATTCTTTATCAAATCGTGTGTAAGAGGACGTTCAGGTTTGAAGCCTTGTAATTCTAAATAAATTGCATGAGCTTCGTAAGAACCTATAACTATGGGTAAGCGCCGCTTTCCATCCATTTCTTTCAGAATAAGTGCATGAGCGCCATTACTTGACGGATTTGCAGAGATAGCAAGGATTTCCATTTGTACTTTTTGCATATACTCAGAAAGAATATTTGATAAATTTAGTTACTTAAACGATTGTAGTTTTGTAATTAGTTTTGGCAATATTTCAAAAACATCACCAACTAAACCATAATCGGCTACTTTGAAAATTGGAGCATCTTTATCTTTGTTAATTGCTACAATAACTTTAGAAGACGACATACCAGCCAAATGTTGGACAGCTCCCGAAATCCCACAAGCTACATACAGATTTGGAGAAACTGTTTTACCAGTTTGACCTACTTGTTCTCCGTGTGGTCTCCAACCAGCATCAACAACCGCACGTGAGGCACCAACAGCACCACCAAAAGCAGAAGCTAATTCTTCAATAAGATGGAAATGTTCTGGACCTCGTAATCCTCGTCCTCCTGAGACAATTATGTCCGCTTCAAGTACATCTAATTTTCCTTCGTTACGAAATACATTAGAAACTGTAGCAGTATTTATAACAGAAACTGTGACATTTTTAGATTCAACCGAAAGAGTTGTTGGTGCCTTAGAAGCAGTAAAAACATTCGGACGAAGTGAAAATACTTTATTATCAGTTGAAATTGAAACCATAACATTAGCTTTCCCCGCATAAATAGGTCGTTTTGCAACAACTGATCCAGAAGTAGAATCTAAGGCAATACAATCTGAGGCGTACCCAGCATTAAATTTAACTGCAACATAAGGAGCTAATTCTTTTCCGTGGGCAGTAGCAGAAAAAATAATAGTCGAGACATTATTCTGAGTTGCAACTTCTGTAATTGCTTCTGCATATCCAACAGAAGAATAAACAGCCAATTCGGAATTAGTAACATTAACAACTTTAGAAAGTCCATATTCGCCAGCTTGGGCTAATATTGCATCAGAAGTATGAAATGAAACCCCAATAATAGCATCTGAAGAAATAGACTTTGCTGCAGTTATAGCTTCCAAAGAAGCTCTTCGAATATTTGAACCTTGTGATTCTAAAACGACAAGTATTGATGACATTGATTGTTTCCTTAAAAAAATGTAATTAAATCACTTTGGATTCTAAGTGAAGTAATCGTACTAATTCACTAATATCAGCTTCAGTATCGCCCAGAATAATTCCTGCTCTTTTTGAAGAGGGTAGTTCCATTGAAATGGTAGAAACACGTGGTTCAACATTAGAACTTGTTCTTTCTATCAATGTCCGTTTTTTTGCTTTCATTATATCGGGTAACTTCGGATATCTTGGGTTGTTAATACCTTTTTGAACACTCAAAACGCAAGGAAGTGAAGTTTCCATAACTTCTTTTCCACCTTCAATATCGCGTTCAGTTTTAACAGAAGTACCATCAACTGCTAATGAAGAGACCATTGTAATAATTGGTTGATCCAAAAGAGCTGCAACTGTAGAAGCAGTTTGGAATGAATCATAATCAATACTTTGTCTACCAAAAAGAACCAAATCAATTGAAAGAGTTTCAACAGCTGAAACAATATCATTTGAAACAGAAAAAGAATCTTTCGACTCAGAAGTTACATGAATTGCTTCATCAACTCCCATTGCCAAAGCAGTACGAAGAATGTCTTGAGAACTTGCACCACCAACGGTGATTGCAGTTACTGTTCCGCCATGTTTTTCGCGTAACTGAAGACCTTCTTCAATTGTATATTCGTCATATGGATTAAGAATAAACTTAACACCTTGTGGATTTATAGAAAGTCCGTCTTCCGAAACAGCAATTTTCGTCGTTGTATCAGGAACTTGCGAAATACAAACCAAAATATTCATTCAAGATTTCCTTGTCTATATTTATAATGTAGTAAAATTTCAAAATAACGGTACAAAAATACAAAATACGAAGCATATAGTCGTCAATTTCCTTATACTTCGATAAAATATACCGTCGAACTAAATTGTAAGCGTGTTGTTTTCTTCCTTGAACTACTATTTTTTTGAGTAAAAACAAAATAAAAGTAGCAGTGAATATTCAAAAAAAGTAGAATAATACTATAAGAAACCCTTGAATGAAAAATATATATTCGTATTTAGTTACATCACTTTTTCGATTCTTAGGAATTGTAAGCCGATCTATCTCACCAGCATTTCGCCAAAGGTTTGGTAGAACTATTGGATTGTTTATGTTGCTATTGAGTAAAAAAAGGCGAACAGTAACTTATCAAAACATTCATAGTTCTTTTCCAGAAAAAAGCATTGAAGAATGTTATTCTATTGTAAGAAGTTCTTATGAAAATCTGGGAATTACCCTTGTCGAATTACTTGCATTTCCTTCGTTTACTAGAAAGTTACTACAACAACAAATTACAGTAATAAATTCAGAATACCTCTTGGAACAACAAAGAAATGGTAAAAGTATGATTTTACTTTCTGGTCATTACGGAAATTGGGAATTGTTAGCCTTCGGTGTTGCCTCTATAGTAGATATTCCGTTTTCGATTGTTGTAAAGGAACAAAGAAATGTTTCAGCAGATACGCTTCTGAATTCATATAGAACATTACGAAACAATTCTGTAATACCAATGAGATCTGCAGCTAGAAATATAATTAAAAAAATTCAACAAGGAGAAGCTATTGCAATGTTAACCGATCAAGCAGCAGACCCAAACAAGGATGTTTTTGTTGAATTCTTTGGTAGACCCGCTGTTACCTATGAAGCTCCGGCCTATTTATCAATAAAGTATCAAATTCCAATTGTTTTTGGAGTTGCAAGAAGAACTACCGATGGAAAATACGAAGTTGAATTACAAAGAATATTTCCAAAAACTACTGAATTGACAAAAGAATCGATACATAGTTTAACCCAAGAACATACATTGATGTTAGAACAAACTATTCGTAAAGATCCTTCGCAATGGTCTTGGCAACATAAACGGTGGAAGTATAATCCAAAAGATTACATTGAAAATCCATCTTTAAAAAAGTGAATCTGGTTTTGTTGTCCGAAACCCTAAATGTTCATAAGCAAGATTCGTTGCTTCTCTACCGGTTTTCGTACGTTTCAAAAAACCTTGTTGTATTAAAAACGGTTCATAAACTTCTTCAATAGTACCTGCCTCTTCACCAATTGCAACTGCAATGGTGTTTAATCCAACTGGTCCACCATTGAATTTTTCGACAATGGTTTGTAAAATTCGTTTATCCATTTCATCTAAACCAAACTCATCAACTTCCAATGCAATTAAAGCAAGTTGGGAAATTTCTTTGGTAATAACTCCATTACCTTTAATGTCTGCAAAATCTCTTGTGCGACGTAATAATCTATTAGCAATTCGAGGGGTTCCTCGAGCTCTTTTGGCAATTTCATAAGAACCAGCTTCTTCAATTGGAACCTGTAACAACGAAGCTGACCTTTTAATTACAGTATCTAAGTCCGCAGGATTATAATAATCTAATCGATTGTTGATTCCAAAACGAGAACGAAGTGGTGCAGTTAATGAACCAGACCTAGTTGTTGCACCAATTAAGGTAAATCGTGGGATTGTAATTTGTATTGAACGTGCTGATGGACCTGAATCGATCATAATATCTAACCGAAAATCTTCCATTGCTGAATATAAATACTCTTCAACTACAGGCGATAATCTATGAATTTCATCAATAAATAGAACGTCATTTTCATTCAAATTGGTAAGTAAACCTGCTAAATCTCCCGGTTTTTCTAAAACAGGTTCTGAAGTGATTTTAATCTGTGCATTCATTTCTCGTGCAATGATATGACTTAAGGTAGTTTTCCCCAAACCGGGTGGTCCAGTCAGTAAAACGTGATCTAAAGCTTCATTTCTATTTCTTGCTGCTTCAATGAATATTTTCAGATTTTCTACAATTCGAGGTTGACCGACAAACTCATCAAAATGAGTCGGACGAAGACTAAAATCTTTATCATCGTCTTCAAAAGGATTAGCAGACAAAGCGCCCCGCTGATGATCTAAACTCATTGTACACCTACTTCAAAACTCATTTCATCTTCAACATCATTACAATCGTATTCTTTTGGTGTTTTACGAGTATTGATATTTGAAGGTTTTTCACCCTTTTTAATTGATGCTAAAGCTTTTTGTTCTAAAAATTGACGAATAGCAGTATCTCGATTTTTAAGTTGTTGATCTTGATATATATCAAAATACAACTTACCATCAACATAGGTTTGAAGTACTTTTGAATAATTAGAAAGTGGGTTCCCATTCCAAAGAACAATATCGGCATCTTTTCCAACTGCAATAGAACCAGTTTGTTTGTCTACTAACATTTGTTTTGCAGGATTGATAGTTATAAACTTTAGAGCATCAATTTCAGAAACATCTCCGTACTTAACCGATTTAGCAGCTTCGTGGTTCAATCTACGAGCCATTTCTGCATCATCACTATTTATTGAAACCAAAACACCCTGCTCGTGCATAATTCCAGCATTTTCGGGTATTGCATCGTAGACTTCGAATTTATATGCCCACCAATCAGCAAAAGTGGAAGCACCTGCACCATGTTTTGCCATTTCACTAGCAATTTTGT
>JBDNFX010000162.1:0-5767 GCA_041689575.1 Kapaibacterium sp. (SeqCode) | reverse complement strand
TCCTGCTACACCAATTGCATTATTGACTGTCGCACCAGCAATACCAGCAACGTGTGTACCGTGTTCATTACCTGGTTTTGGATTATTATCTCCTATTTCAGGTAAGGAATCTGAAACAAAATCCCAGCCTCTGAAATCATCTATATAACCATTATTATCATCGTCAATACCATTTACCTGCTTTGAGTTTCCAAGTGCATCAATACCCATTTCGCCATTATTAAACCAAATATTTTGTTTAATATCTTCATGTTCATAATCTAACCCCGTATCTACAATTCCGATAACGACCGAATCAGTTGAAGTTATTTGATCCCATGCATCAAAAGCGCGAATTGTCTCTAAATGATATTGAAATTGTGCTTGAGGGTCGTTTGGAGTAGAAGTAGTTTCTCGTTTATAAACGGGCTCAGCATATTCAACAAAAGGAAACGAGCGAAGTTTTGAAGAAACTACTTTAGGATCAATAGCGTTTTGATATTCTACCAAAAATATTCTATCTGAACCTGAGCGAAGATAACTTCGTATTGAGGTTTTAAATGAATTTGATTTTCGTTTTTTCATATCATGAATGAAAATCGGATTTAGGAATAGTATTGCGGAATGAGTTCCAATCAATGCAGAAAAATCGTCAATAGTTGTAGAATTTCCGTCTATAATCTTTTGGTAAAGATTATTAGAATTCTCTTTGAATTTAACGATAACTTGAGAAGTATAGTAATCGCTTTGTGAAGCTACAGCGACCGATACACTTAGTAAAAATAAGGTGATATAACGAATCATAGTTGATTGAATTTGTTTAGACTACAGTATTCACAAAATGACGTCTTGAAATCGTCACTATTATTTACCACAGAAACAATTCTAACTCATAAAAGTTACAGAATAAAGTCTACACTATCAACTTTTTACATTTTGAGAACAAACCAATCCAGAAAATGGTATTTATATTCAATTTATCATCTTTACTTTTCTTCAATTTTGTATATTTGAAGATTCTTTAATCAACTTTATACTTCTAATATGAAAATACTTGCACTGCTGACTGTATTGTTTTCTTGTAGTTTTACTTTCTCATTCTCGTCAACATTAGAAGTTGGACAAGGAAAACAATTTGCTACATTACAAGTAGCCTTAGATTCTGCTTTACCCGGTGATTCCATCGTTATGTTTGCAGGCGTTTATACCGGCGGTACATTTAAGGCAGATTTACACGGTTTACCTGATAAATGGACAGTAATTCGAGCAGCTGACAGCGAAGAAGTTATAATTCGAGGAGGTACTTCGGCAATGCAATTAAGCGACGCTCGGTATCTTGTTATTGAAGGTCTTACATTTGATGCACAAACTGGAAATGGTATTAATCTAGATGATGGTGGCACTATCGAAACCCCTGCTCATCATATAATTATACAATATTGTACATGGTTATCAATGAATGCAATTGGAAATAATGACGAGTTAAAAATGTCTGGTGTGGATACATTTTATGTACGTTTCTGCAATTTTTTGAATGGTTCTCAAGGAGGTTCTTGTATTGATATGGTGGGGTGTCACGTTGGAAATTTTAATAACAACTATTTTGATAATGCTGGCTCTAATTGTATACAAGCTAAAGGTGGAACTAGTAATATTTTCATTCAAAGAAATTTATTTCTTCGAGGAGGTGAAAGGGCATTAAATATTGGTGGTTCAACAGGATTACAGTTTTTTAGACCCTTGGGAGCATTGTATGAAGCGAAAAGTATATATGTTTTTTCCAATGTCTTTAACGGTTCAACCGCTCCTATTGCATTTGTAGGAGCTATTGATTGTGAAGTAATAAACAATACCTTTATTAACCCCACACGCTGGGTAGTGAGGATTTTACAAGAAACTACTGAGCCTGGTTTTTTACCTTGTGGAAATAATAAGTTCATCAATAATGTTGTTGTAATGCCAACAACTGGCCAACCTGCCATAAATATAGGCGGGAATACAGCACCAGAAACGTTTGAATTTTCTCATAACATTTGGTATAATCCAGATAACCCACTATGGGTGCCGAATACACCGACTGTAGAGATTAATGCTAAATTAGTAAACCCACAACTTACGGATTCTTTAGGGAATATTACTTCTATTTCTCCAGCTAGTAGAGGTGGAGCAAACGTTAATAATCCTATGCACGATTTTAGTTTTACTCCTTTTAATAAACTTGATCATCCTATTGGAGCACATAATTGGACAATAGGGTTGACTGTTTCAGAAGTTTTACCTAGTCCAAGTATTTCTCCTAATCCTGCTGTAAGTTCTATAAATATTCATTCTAATTCATATATTGGTGAAATCACTATTAACAATGTAAATGGGCAAACTTTTTGGAATGGTACTGTTGAATATTCTAAAACTATTTCGATAGATAACCTTACAAATGGTTTCTACATAATTAGAAAAGCAAGTGGTGAATTTATTGGCACTTTTATAAAACTTAGATAAAACTATTCATCGATTTCTAAAATTTAAAAACGAAAAGCTTTTTGATACTTTTATCATAGAGTTTGTTGAGAGTTAAACGAATTCTAATTTGCTAAGTACCTTTTTTGGCTTTTAGTGGTGTAACCCCAAAATGATTTTTGAAAAGTCTGCTAAGTGAGGATTGATCTTCATATCCAACAGATATTGCCACCTCAAATATGGAAAGCGATGTTGTTTCTAATAACAACATTGCTTTTTTCATTTTTTTCTGCAAAACATCCTGATATGGACTTTTACCGTACATTTTTTTATACAAACGTATAAAATGAAATTCTGAAAGACTCGATTGTTTTGCTAAATGACTAACTTTTAAAGTTGAAGGATTAGAATACTGTATCAATTCGTTGGCAATTTCTAGTCTACGCACTAATTCTTCTTTAGTAGAATTCTTTTTCACATCATTTAAGGTTGAAAAATACCCTCCAAAGCGTGAGTTCTCTTGAAAATACCATTCTAGAATATCAGAAACTATTTCATCTTTTGCATCGGATTTGTTAACCCCTTTCAAAGAAATAACATTTTGAATTTTAGAACTTAGTTGTTCAGCTTTTTTTGAAAAATTCCAAATTGAACTTATTGGTGTAAAAAAGTCATTTGTAACTTCAGGATTATCTAATAATTTTTCAGAACTTTCAGTAAAAGCAGCAGAAGCACTTCGAAGCTTTGAGGGGTTTAAAGCAATTCCAACTTGTGAAGATAAGACATTTTGGATAGGTACTTTTAATAAATAATCAACAAACTCATTAAAAAGTGTAACGCAAGGTGTAAAAATTTGATATTGACTCTTGTCAATAGTATAGGTCAAAAATCCACCTAAAACAAATCTTATACTAAACCTTGAAATATGATCACCAGAATCAAATCCATTTCCATTTATTGGAAAAATTCCACTTTCTAAGGCATCAAAACAGGTAATGTGTTGAGAACAATATACTTCTCCTTTAATTTCATCTAAACGGGCACTACAATAAGGGCAATGATTCATAACAAACCTACATCTAATTATTCAAATCAAATTATATAAAGGTTATAAGTATGCAATTGTAAAAATATACCTATTTTAAGGAACATTTTTCCATAAAAGAGTGTTTTAGCAATTTTAGTATAATTTTAGATATGAAAACATACGTAGTTATTGGCGGTTCAAGTGGCATTGGCGAGGCAACTATTGAACAACTTATCGAAAATGATGTAATAGTATATAATTTTAGCAGAAATGCTTCAATGAATGGTATTTTAGATCAAAGGGTTGTCAACATTGATTTTGATGTAAATTCTGAGAACACCCTTCCAGAAATTCCTTCTGAAATTGATGGTTTTGTGTATTGTCCAGGGTCTATTCAACTATTACCTTTTAAACGAATTTCGATTGATACTTTTTTGAATGATTATCAATTAAATGTAGGTGGATTTATTCGAACATTACAACAAGTATTGCCGTCGTTATTGAAAATAGCAGGGTCAAGTGTTGTAACTTTTAGTAGTGTAGCTGTGAAAAAAGGTATGAACTTTCATAGTGTTGTCGCATCTTCAAAAGGTGCTTTAGAATCTCTGAGTCGTTCACTTGCCGCTGAATATGCTCCAGCAATTCGATTTAATGTAATAGCTCCTTCGTTAACAGATACACCGTTGGCAACAAAACTTTTAAATACGGAACAAAAAAGGGAAAGCTCTATACAACGACACCCAATGAAATCAATTGGTAATGCAAGTGATATAGCTTCGATGGTTACGTTCTTACTATCGGAAAAAAGCAAATGGATTACCGGACAAACAATCCATATTGACGGTGGAATTTCAACACTTTAGTAACTGACTAAGTATAAACAACAAAAGGTAGAGATGCTACATTTTGCTTTATCAATAAGTGATAAAATCTTAATTGGAATTTTTTTCATCGTCTGAAATAGTATTTATTGATTCTTCTTCTTTTAGAAGTTTTGCAGTAACCTCTCTTTTTTTCGCAATTATAGAAACGACAACAGAAAGTAGCAAAATTATTCCTATGACTACAAGAGCGATAGGTGTAGGAATTTTAAAAGCGGTATGTGCTATACACATTTTTATACCTACAAAAATTAGTATAAACGATAATCCAATTTTTAGATATTTAAACATTTCCCATAATCCAGCTAAAGCAAAGAACAAAGAACGTAAACCTAATATTGCAAATACATTCGTAGAATAGACAATAAATCTATCGCTTGAAACTGCTAAAATTGCTGGAATTGAATCCAAAGCAAAAATTAAATCTGTTACTTCTACGGCAATTAATGCTAAAAATAACGGAGTTGCTAAACGCTTACCACCTTCTTTTACAAAGAATTTTCCTTCATGATATTCATCGGTTGTAGGATAAAACCGCTTAAATATTCGTACAATTATATTTTTACTTGGGTCAATATCGTCTTCGCCTTCTTTTTCAAAGAATATTTTTAGCCCGGTGATAATAAGGAATCCACCAAAAATATAAATAATCCAAGTGTATCGTAGAATTAACTCTGTCCCTAAAAATATTAGAGAACCACGCAGAACTAAAGCTCCTATTATTCCCCAAAATAGGACTTTATGTTGGTATTTTGATGGAACTTTGAAATACGTAAAAATCAAAAGAATCACGAACAAGTTATCTACACTCAACGATTTTTCAATGAGGTATCCTGTCAGAAATTCCATTGCTATAACAGGACCACGCCAGTAATAGACAAGAGCATTAAAGGCTAACGATAGTAATATCCAAAAAGCACTCCAAAGCAATGCTTCACGAATTGATAGTGTATGAGACTTTCTATGAAAAACACCTAAATCTAGGGCAAGCATTCCAAGAATAAAGAGATTAAACCCTACCCAAATAGTAAAATTATATCCTAATGAGGTCCAAAGTTGTTCAAAAAACATTTATTCAACAATTAGTAAATCTTTGATAGAGATAGTAAAATACATTAGCAAAATTACCGTTAAGATTTGAAAGTATTTTCTGTTTAGTACAGCAAATATACAAATTCGTATTTTATTCTTCATTGTAAATGTTGCCCAAAAGTCATTCTATTCAAGATTATTTAAAAGCTATCTATAAATTAGGTTCAGACAAGCCTGTTTTGACTAACGATTTAGCACGAATTTTAGGTATAAAAGCACCTTCAGTTTCGAATATGCTTAAAAAACTTTCAACGCTTAATTTAGTAGAATACAATTCACATCATGGTGTATTTCTTTCCGAAAGTGGTAAAAAAATTGCTTTAGAAGTACT
>JBDNFX010000161.1:0-6944 GCA_041689575.1 Kapaibacterium sp. (SeqCode) | reverse complement strand
CCCCTCACCCCAGCCCTCTCCCTCAAGGGGAGAGGGAGTTAGATTGTTTATGGTTAGGGAGAGGGAGTTAGATTGCTTTGAAGTAAAAATAAAAAACGGACAACACCCTCTCCCCTTGAGGGAGAGGGACGGGGAGAGGGGGCTACTGTTTTCGGTTGGAGCGAGGGTGTTAGATTGTTTTGAAGTAAAAATAAAAAACGGACAACACCCTCTCCCCTTGAGGGAGAGGGACGGGGTGAGGGGGCTAGATTGTTTTCGGTTGGGGAGAGGGAGCTAGATAAATTTCGCCCTCAAATCTATCTATTCACTACATTATCACTTAATAAAGATGTGATTTAAAGTAAAATCATCAAATATTCACTATTTTTGTAGAATACATTTAAAATAATTTAGAAAGATAATTATGCCAGATCAAGTTTTTGTGATGTCAGCTACAGGTAATGTAGGAAGTAATGTTGTAGATATGCTACAACTAATAAATGAATGTTCAGTTGTTGTAGGAACAAGGAACCCTGATACTGCAGAAGATTTCGAAGACGAGAATACAGATATTCGTACATTCGATTTTATGGATTCTTCTACGTACGAACCTGCATTTGATGGTTGCGATGCAATGTTTTTAAATATTCCAGGTCAACCAGCATTAGCAGAAATAGTTCCTTCTATTTTAACTGCAGCAAAAAAATCAGGTGTGAAGTTTATAGCGAAATTAGGCGTTAATGGTGCTAATCCGAATGCTCCATTTGTATTTGCAAAACTTCACGGAATGATTGATAAAGCCGTAAAAGAAAGTGGTATTGAATTTTGTACTCTGAATCCAGTTGAATTTATGGATAATTTTTACAATTTTCAAGGCAATACAATCAAAGCAAGTGGGTCTTTTTATCTTCCACAAGGAACTGCAATTAAATCTATGGTTTCTTGTTTAGATATTGGAGAGGCCTTTGCTGAAGTATTGTTAGAACCAAATGACCACGCAGGAAAAACGTATTCTATTGCTGGTTATGATTATACGAATTCAGAAATTGCCACAATTCTGTCAATAGTTCTACAAAAACGAATAAGTTATGCAGATGTTCCAGAAGAATCTGCTAAAGAAGCATTAATGAAGATGGGTGCCGAAGATTGGTTTGTGACTGGGATGATGGAATTGAATGCTCTTTGGAAAAAAGGTGCAATGGTTGCCTCTAATGACGACTTAACCGAGATATTGGGGCGTTATCCTCAAACCTTTGAACAATTTGCTCGTGAAAATAAAGATAAATTTCTTGCTTAATTTTTGAATAATACTTGTAGATTTAACAGAATTGTGTATATTTGCAATCTATAGAAGCAAATTAATGGAGAATAATATATGTCAAAGCGTTGCGAATTAACCGGAACAACTATGCAATATGGGAACAATGTTTCCCATGCAAATAATAAAACAAGAAGAAGATTTTTACCCAATCTTCAAAAAAAACGTATTTGGTTACCTGAAGAAAAGAAATGGATCACTGTAAAAGCAACAGCTGCTGCTTTACGCACCTTAGACAAAAAAGGTTACGCTGCAATGATGAAAGATCTTGCTGCAAAAACGAAGTAAACCTTCTTTTCCAATCTTGTATTTCGCTACAAAGTATTTTACTTTGTAGCTTTTTTTTTACAGAAACCCTCCTAAAAAGTATTATTCCATCAAAAGTACATTCGTATCTAAATCGTAAAATTTTGATAATACACAATAAAAAAAAAGGTAATTCGATTTAGTTAGCACTCGGCACTCAAGAGTGCTAATGATTATTTTTAAACATTAAACTAAAGGAAGTACAATGACTTTAACTCCATTGCACGACAGAATTTTGGTAAAAGCGGCAACACCCGAAGAAAAAACTCGTGGTGGTATTATTATTCCAGATACCGCAAAAGAAAAACCAATGCAAGGCGAAGTAATTGCAGTTGGTAAAGGAAAAGTTTCTGAAGACGGGAAAGTAAACCCACTTGATCTTCAAATTGGCGATAAAATTCTTTACGGAAAATATTCTGGTACAGAAGTTTCTATTGACGGTGATGATTTTCTTATTATGAGAGAATCTGACGTTTTTGCTAAACTTAGCTAATTCACTATTTTAAAACGTAAAAATCTAGGAGATATATTATGAGTTCAAAACTCATCACATTTGATGTTGAAGCTCGCGCTTCATTAAAAAGAGGCGTTGACCAATTAGCTAACGCTGTAAAAGTAACCCTTGGACCTAAAGGTCGTAATGTTGTTATCGATAAAAAATTTGGTGCACCTACTGTAACCAAAGATGGTGTTACTGTTGCAAAAGAAATTACTCTTAAACACCCTATTGAAAATATTGGTGCTCAAATGGTAAAAGAAGTTGCTTCAAAAACTTCTGATGTTGCAGGTGACGGTACTACTACTGCCACTGTACTAGCTCAATCTATTGTAAACGAAGGATTGAAAAACGTAACTGCTGGTGCAAACCCAATGGATCTTAAACGTGGTATCGATTTAGCCGTTACTTCTATCACTGCAGGTTTGAAAAAACTTTCTAAAGAAGTTGAAGGGAAAAAAGAAATCGCTCAAGTTGGAACTATCTCTGCTAACAACGACAAAACTATCGGTGATTTAATTGCTGAAGCTATGGACAAAGTTGGTAAAGACGGTGTAATTACTGTTGAAGAAGCTAAAGGAACTGAAACTTCTATGGAAGTTGTTGAAGGAATGCAATTCGACCGTGGTTACCTTTCTCCTTACTTTGTTACTGATTCAGAATCAATGGAAGCAGTTTTAGAAAATGCGTACATTCTAATTCACGACAAAAAAATCTCTGCCGTTAAAGATTTAATTCCTGTATTAGAAAAAACAGCTCAAGCTGGACGCCCACTTTTAATTATTGCTGAAGATATCGAAGGTGAAGCTCTTGCAACATTGGTTGTTAACAGATTACGTGGAACTATCAGAGCTGCAGCTGTAAAAGCTCCTGGGTTTGGTGATCGTCGTAAAGCAATGTTAGAAGATATTGCTGTGTTAACTGGTGGAATTGTAATTTCTGAAGAAAAAGGTTTCAAATTAGATGCAGTTTCTCTTGCTTCTCTTGGACAAGCTAAAAATATTTCGATAGACAAAGACAACACAACTATCGTTGAAGGTGCTGGAACAAGTGATGATATTAAAAAACGTATTGCTGAAATTCGTGGTCAAATAGAAAAAACAACTTCTGATTATGATCGTGAAAAACTACAAGAACGTTTAGCAAAATTAAGCGGTGGTGTTGCAGTTCTTAAAATTGGAGCTTCTACTGAAGTTGAAATGAAAGAGAAAAAAGCACGTGTTGAAGATGCTCTTCACGCTACTCGTGCTGCTGTTGAAGAAGGTATTGTTCCAGGTGGTGGAGTTGCATATTTACGTGCAATTAATGAATTAGATTCAATTGTTACTGAAAACTTAGACCAAAAAACTGGTGTAAATATTATCAGACGTGCAATTGAAGAACCAATTCGCCAAATCCTTGAAAATGCTGGTTTAGAAGCATCGGTTATTGTTAATAAAATCAAAGAAGGTACTGGAGCTTTTGGTTTCAATGCTTACAGTGAAAAATTTGAAGATTTATTAGCTGCTGGTGTAATTGACCCTACTAAAGTTTCGCGTGTTGCTTTAGAAAACGCTGCCTCAGTAGCATCGTTACTAATTACAACAGAAGCAACTATTGTTGACAACCCAGAAGATGAAAAAGCTGGTGGTCACCCTCCTCAAGGTATGGGTGGTATGGATTACTAAGAAGAATCCAATTTTTCTTAAAAAAAGAGCCATCAAATGATGGCTCTTTTTTTATGGTATCGAATTTATAAAGTCTGCTAATTTATCCGTTATACCATCTATAATTGGAAGCACTGGAATTGAATATGTACCTCGATTCTTCAAATAATCGTTTCGTACTTCTTTAAATATATGGTTCATTGAAGGAATTTTAAGAACTTTTGAAGTTGGACTTGCTGCAGCAAGTTTTAAAGTTTCTGATTCAGGCATATCTAAATCATATTCTGCATATACTATTAATAATGGGCAAGGTAAAGTTTTAACTTTTTGAGAAGGGTCATACTTCATTCCAGATATAATTATTGGTTGAATTTCTTTACCAAATAGCGGAATCAACGGTAACGGCACAGAATCTGTAGTTCTTCCTGCTCTCATTTCTGCCAAAATATACATACCAATATCTCGCAACTTATCGGGAATAGATGGGAAATATAGACTTTCAATCACTCTATCATTTGTTGAACCAGAAGCACAAGCAGAAATAAATCCATCTACATTTACAACATTAGAAGCAACTAATCCAATAGTTGACCCATCACCGTGACCAAAAAGAATTTGCTTTGGAAACTCTTTTCTTTTTTTAGAAAAAAACAACAACCAAGAAATCGAATGAGCAACATTTACATCATAAGTAACATCATATAAGCTCATTTCCTTTTTTGTGATTTTGCTAACACCAGTCCCAATTTTGTCGTAACGGAACGAAGCAATACCCTGTTGAGCTAAGCTATCTGCAAGGTAAGCAACCCAATTATTCTTAACTGGATTGTTTTCCATATTTCCATTTCTATCTGTTCCTATCGATCCGGTAATGAAAATTACTAATGGTGGTTTTTTTGAGCTTTTTGGTGTTAGTAACGTTCCGTAAAGAATTCCTTCTGGTGTTTTTAAAGTCAATGCCTTTTCAGTGAAATTCTTTGCAGTATTGTGACTATAAGCTATTGAAATTTGACATACAACAATCAAAACTACAATCAATTTATGCAAATTTTTCATAATCAGGTTCTTGTTCGTATAGTGAAACTGGTGATTCATTTTCTTCTCGTAACTGGTGAACTTTCGTTCTCGGATAAATTATAAAATAATACAGAATAAATAAGCTGGACAATAAAAGAACCGTTCCTTTTACCATAATTGGCATTCCTGCGTATCGAGTTAAGAAACTTTCAATAAACCCTGCAATTATAAACAACGGCAATAAACCTAAGATTACTTTCATTCCCTTTTTAGCAGAAGTTTGTAATGCGTACAACCTTGAGTATGTTTTTGGGAATAATAGACTATTTCCAATAGCCAAACCTGCTGCTCCAGCTGCTACAATTGCAGAAATTTCTATTACACCGTGTAACATAACCGTTAACAATGATTCTTGTAGTAAGCCATATTGAAAGAAAAATGTAAAAAATGCCCCTAACATAATACCATTTCTAAAAAGAACTATCACCGTTCCAAATCCATAGGTAATACCTAATGCAAATGCTACGAATGAGACTTTTATATTATTCCAAGTTATTAGTAAAAACATTTCTACAGGATCACTCTTTGCGTAAATGTCGAATGGTTTACCTTCCTTGATATTATCAATAGTCAAATTCACATACGAATCTCCGAGTATGACACGCAAAAAAGAACTATCTTTGTATGCAGAAAGAGCTCCAATTGCTGCAGCTACTGCGAAAATAAGAAACGATAGTAATAATTGTTTTTGAATAGAAGCAAAAACCATTGGAACTTCATCCCGGTAAAATGTAATTAACCTATTTGAGCGTTCTTTTTTGGTTCTATAAATAGAATGATGTACTTTTGAAGCAAGTTCGTTTAAATATCTACTTGTTTTACTTTCTGGGTAAAATGTTTTTGCAAACGATAAATCGTCAGTAATTTTAACATATAAATCGGAAAGTACTTGTGGATTCACTGTTTTTGACTTTAAAAGTTCTTCAAACAGTAGCCATTTTTCTTTATTTTGATGCGTAAAAGCGCTTTCTCTCATTGTTATGTTACTTCAATAAAACCAAAAAATATTCTGTTCAACTTCTAAAATACCATTTCTATGGATACTATAAAAATTCAAACCTTACAAAATGTAGAAATTGAATACACACTTGCTAATATTGGTGAACGTATTCTTGCTTGGATTGTTGATATTATGATCATTTTATCCTATGTTTTGAGCATAGTTTTAATAATTAGTTTCGATTGGTTTTCAGGTAGTGATGTTATTACATTTGTATTTTTTGTTCCCTTATTTTTCTATGATTTTGCATTTGAACAATTTAATAACGGACAAAGCCCCGGTAAAAAATTGATGAAAATTAAAGTTATAGCACTCGACGGAACTCAAGGCTCCTTTGGAAAACATTTTCTGAGATGGATACTAAGACCAATTGATGTTGGAATCTCGTATGGTTTAGCCGCAGTTATAACTATTTTGATAAATGGTAAGGGTCAACGAATAGGTGATATTGTAGCAGGTACATCAGTAGTCAGTTTAAAACAACGAACAAAATCCGCTGATACTGTTTTTGTAGAAAACGTAGAAAACTATGAAGTAACCTATCCAAACGTTGTCCATTTAACAGATAAAGATATTGAATCTATTCGATACATAGCCAGAGAGTCAATTAAAAGAGAAGATAGTAATCTATCTAGTGTATTGGCAACTAAAATTAAATCCTTATTACAAATTACAACAGACCAATCCGATATTGATTTTCTCCGTACAGTTGTAAAAGATTATTCGCACATCACTTCCAAATTTGGTTAAACTCAATAATAACACTATCTTGTTCAAAAGCCTTCTCCTATCAAATGAGAAGGCTTTTTAGTTTTTTCAATAACAAAGAAGAGCGAAAGATTATTCGCCATTACAAAGGAAATACTCATTCCAAAGGATCCTTGAACGTGAAGGGCTCAAATGGGCATACTCAAACGCAAAAAAAGAACTCCCTCGCCACTTGGGGAGAGGGCTGGGGATAAGGGGGCATACTGAATCAGCTCTTAAAAAAACAAAATCCTCTAAAAAAATACTTGCAAATTAAAAAAAAATGTATATTGCAATGTAAAGGTTCGTGGTTGTAGCTTCCTAATTCATAGAGGTTAGCCCATAAACCATTGTAGACATAAAAAAAGTAGTTCT
>JBDNFX010000160.1:0-2660 GCA_041689575.1 Kapaibacterium sp. (SeqCode) | reverse complement strand
TTTCCAGCTCCATTTGGACCAACGATTGCAGTTAAAGAATTAGCTGGAATATTCGTATCTATTCCCCAAAGTACAGGACGATGGTTATAGGTTGTGCTAATATCGTGTATTTCGATTGCAATTTTCATCGTAGAGCCTCAACTATGGTTTGAACATTCGATTTGAACATTCCAATATAGATTCCAGTTGGTGAATTTCGTTCACCTAAGGCATCGGAATGCAATGTTCCACCAAGCTTCACTGTTTTGTTTCTTGTTTTTACTGCCGAAATAACTGCTTGGATAGACTTTGGAGGCACACTAGATTCAACAAATACAGCAGGTATGTTTTTGGAATCAATGATGTTTACAATTGAAATTACATCATTTATCCCAAATTCAGCAATTGTAGAAATACCTTGAAGAGAATGTATCTCGATTCCATATTCGGCTCCAAAATAAGCAAATGCATCGTGTGCTGTAACCAAAATTCTTCGTTCTTTAGGTATAGAGTCAATTGCATTTTTTACCCACATATCAAATGAATCTAATGTTTGAATGTAATTCAAATAGTTCTTTTCGAAATAAGGTTTATTTTTTGGTGCAGAAGTGATTAATTGATTTTTTACTCTTTCGGCTGCTTGTTTCCAAAGTGAAATTGAAAACCAAATATGTGGATCATACATTGATTCAGAAAGTATTCTAATTCCTTTGAACGAAGAAACCGCAACGGGAATAGTAGGTTTTGAATGTTCTAATTTTTCAAAAATATCTGTCATTTTCCCTTCTAAATGAAGACCATTATAAAATATAATGTCAGCATTTCGAAGCTTCGCCAAATCACCAGATGAAGCTTTATACAAATGCGGGTCGACACCAGCACCCATTAAAGACTCCAAAACAATTGCAGTATCACCAATTTCTTTTACTAAATCTGCGACAATAGAAGTCGTTGCTAATACAGAAAGTTTAGAAGCATCTTTTCCTAAAGGTGAGTTCTTTTCAGAACACCCCCAAAAAAGAAGAATGAAGGTTATTGAACAAATGAATGTTACAATTCTCATATAGTTAGTATACTAATGAAGAAAGTCCTTTAACAACGGCGCTTAATCGTACTGCAGTAAAAATTCTTTCAGCTGAACCACCATGTGTACGAACAGATTGTTCGTGCGAAGCAACACATACTTCACATCCATTTACAGAGGAAACACACAAAGATAGCAACTCAAAAAATTCTTTTCCTAAAACTGGCGACATCATAATGTTCATTTTTAGTTTTGCAGGCATTGTTTCGTATTCTTTGTTTGTACTAAAATGACGAAAACGATACAATACATTATTAATTCCCATTAAAGAAGTACAAGAATGTACTTCTCCAATTTCAATGTCGTTAGCACCTTCTTCTATTGCTTTTTGAGTAAATGATTTCACTAAAAGAGAATTCTTTTCATTCACCGCAATTGAAAGCGAAATAAGTGCCGCTTCTTTTTTTGAAATAGTTTCGTTTTCCGACAAAGTTCGGAGATTATATTTTGTGTCTCGAATATATTTCGAAGTTCCTGAAACTAACGATTGTAATGAAGTAGAACGAATTTCTAATTCGGAAACTCCAATATAAGAAATGAGGTCATTGTATGCATCCAGCGTATCTTGATGTATATCCATAATTAAATCTAAATAATTGGTTAAAAAAAACAAGCGGATTAAAAGTAATCCGCTTATTAAAAACTAACATAAATTACGCTACGAGCGTGTCTTGACCTTTTTCCCAATTACAAGGACATAACTCATCTGTTTGCAAACCATCAAGAACACGTATAACTTCTTTTGTGCTTCTACCAACATTAAGGTCGTTTGCACAAACCCAACGGATAATTCCTTGCGGGTCAATGATAAAGGTTACACGATAAGCGATTTTTTCATTTTCTTCTAAAATCCCCAATTCTTCAGCAAGTGATTTAGATGTGTCAGCTAACATAGGAAATTTCAAACCACGTAAGTCATCGTGGTCACGTCTCCAAGCAGCGTGAACAAATTCACTATCAGTTGAAGCACCAATTAAAACAGTATCTCTGTCCACAAAATCATTATAAGCATTATTGAATTCAGCGATTTCAGTAGGGCAGACAAAAGTAAAATCTTTTGGCCACCAAAACATAACCATCCACTTACCTAATTTTTTGTGGTCTTCATTAGTGATTTGAACAAATTCTTTTCCTTTTTCTAAGGAAACAACCGCTGTTTTGTTGTACGAAGGAAATTCTGATCCTATTGATAGAATACGAGCCATGGAAAAACTCCAGATTAAATTATACGTAAATATTTCGTGTGTAACAACGAATAAATCAGGGAAATATTTAGTTGTAACTAAAAACAGATTTGACTATTGTATTGGATTGCCGTGGAGTAGTTCTGCGAGGTGCAATTCTAATTGAATTATTGTTGTAGAAATCAATAATTCAATATGTAGAGGAGTTGAGGCTATAATATGTATTCTTTTCCCTGGAAGTAATTGCTTTTCTTCAAAGAACCGTAGATTGTTTTTATCTTTGGCAGAAATTCGAGAAATGAGAAAATCACTATTTTGTTCAATTCCCGACAAAGGTGTATCGGTAAAAATAGGCATTATTCCTTCTTTAGAAGGAATTGGGTCACCATGTGGATCAAATTGAGGTCGTCCCA
>JBDNFX010000159.1:0-6336 GCA_041689575.1 Kapaibacterium sp. (SeqCode) | reverse complement strand
GAACCAACAGAAATAGTTCCAACAACCGATGGTGGTTTTTTACTCATTGGTTCTACAAATTCACAAAATGGTGATGTCAACTCACCCCAAGGTCAATCGGACGGCTGAGTAGTAAAAATTTCTTCAAAAGGAGCCATTGAGTGGGAAAAAACTTTCGGGGGTGTACTCAATGATAGCTTACGGACAATTAGGGTTACTCCAGATGGATATTTTGTGTTAGTGGGTAGTACAGAATCTACTACTATAGATAGCAACAATCACAAAGGAATGTTTGATATCTGGGTTGTTAAAATAAAAGGGAATGGAGATATTCTCTGGCAAAAAACTTTTGGGGGTAGCGGCATTGATATTGGTAAATCTATTGAAGTTACTTCCGATAGTGGATATGTTGTGGCAGGGTTTACAAATTCTACGAACGGCGATATAACGAATTCCAGAGGTTCTACCGATTTTTGGGTCTTAAAATTATCTACTAACGGTACTTTGGAGTGGGAAAAAACCTATGGTGGTTCAGGGATCGATGAAGCATTTTCTTTAAAAAAATACAGTTGATGGAGGTTATATCGTTGTTGGTTCTACTGAATCTTCAAACGGAGATGTTACAGGGCTACGGGGTGCTAAAGATTATTGGATAGTGAATCTGTTTCAAGACGGTCAAATTCGATGGCAGAAAGCAATTGGTGGCTCAGGTTTAGATATTGCCACAGTGGTTGTCCAAAATCAAAATGGGCAATTTTTAGTTTCAGGAACCTCAAATTCCATAAATGGAGATGTTAAAATCCCCAAAGGTGAATACGATATTTGGACGGTGTTGTTTAATAATAGTGGAGATATACTTTGGCAGAGAAGTTATGGTGGTTCAAAAAGTGAAGCAGTATTTTCTATTCTGCAATATTCTCCAAATCAATATATTCTAACTGGTTATACTTTTTCTACAAATGGAGATGTTTTAGAATCTAATGGAAATTCAGATGTTTGGATGTTTCAAATTTTAGAATCTTCTGAATTGCAATGGCAACAAACATTTGGTAGTTCTTCTTTTGATGGGGGAACAAATCTAAAAGTAGCCAAGGACAAAGGGCTAATACTTTCTGGGTATAATTCAATTGCAGATTATGATGTTACGAGCAACAATGGTGAAAAAGACTTCTGGGTTATAAAATTTTTAGGCATTCCAACTTCTGGTGTACTTACTTCTTCAGATACTATTTGTAAAAATAGTTTTGTAGACTTTACTGCTCTATCCAATGATAGTGTTGTGCAAATCAAATGGATTTTAGAAGGTGCTGAAGATTCTATTCAATTTGGTAAATCAGTTGTTGGTGTTTACCCCGAAACTGGGACATATTCTATATCAGTTATTACTACCAATCAGTTTGGTTCAGATACTCTTAAAATTCAAAATAGAATTGTAGTTTTACCAAGCCCTAAACCTGATTTTACAGGGTTGTTAGTTTTTTGTTCGGGTGCTCCCAGAATAGATGCTTATTTCCCTGTTAATCGTAGAATTAGTAGTAGTTATGAATGGCGTGTTATGAATAACGAAAGCAATTCTTACCCTTGGGAACCGGGAAGTGGGCGTTTGGTAGATTGGGCAACCGACAGTGCAACTATTACACTTATAGAAACTATTTTAGCTACTGGTTGTAAGGATTCAATTACCAAACAAATTAGAATAATTAAATCTCCTGATACAAAATTTACATTCGAATACGACAGTCTTTGCCCAAATACAGTTCAAACCTATACTCGTACTACACAAGTTATAAATAGCGTATATTTTTGGAATATATCTACGATAAATTTGTTAATCCCCGGGAGAGAAATTCTAGATACAACTGAAAACTCCATTACTATCAATTGGGAAAGACCTGGCTTTTTTGCCGTTGATCTTTTTGGCAGAGATACTGTAACGAAATGCACAACATTAACCCGAAAATTAATTACTGTAAACTACGAACCAGTTCCGATTATCTCACCAATTAAAGATACAATTTGTGGTTTTAATCGAAAAACGTATTATAACGCAAACCCAAAACCAACAAGCACTTATCAATGGTCGGTAACAAATGGACGAATAGTTCATCAAACAGCCGATTCTGTTGTAATACAATGGTTTGCAGTAGGTTATGGGAATGTAACGCTTACGGAAACCTTTGCTGAAGTTCCATGCCCCGGGAGTAGGTCATTAACACAAGTAAATCACTGCAAATCTCAATAAACCAACAGTAACGAGGCTCGGTTCGCAATTGACAGCTTCAACAGCAACCGAGTACCAATGGTATTTTAACCAAAAAGCTGTTCCCGGAGCAACCCAACAAACTTTTACTATTACAGAAGAAGGCTTTTATTCAGTATTCGCAACATTTGTCAATGGAGAATGTGGTGGCTTTTCGGATATTGTTTCTACCGTTACGACAGTAGCAGAAAATGAAAGACCAAAGTATATGCTACAACCAAACCCTTCGAATGGAGTATTCCGTTTTACCAGCTCCTTTGAAAGCACTACTTTACTGTCTATTGATGTGGTATCATCATTGGGTATTTCAATATTATCATTAGGTAATTTTGAAGCTAAAGGATCATTTCAAAAAGAACTTAATTGTTCAAGTCTACCAACTGGAGTGTATTTCTTAAGAGTACAATCCAATAACAATACAAGAATACTTCCATTCTTGAAAAACGAGTAATTTTCTTTTCCCGTTTTTGAAAAATAACTCTTTTTGTAGAAACTTAGCATGTTGCGGCTCTAAGGAAGATGCAAATGTATGGTCGAAAATATTTTATCTATCAAAAAAAATATCCCTCTACTCCCCTTTTGAGAGGTGGAAGGGTATAGTGGTGATTTTATAAAGTCAAAAATAGAAATATTACTTTTCAATTTTAATTCGTCAATGAATAATCATATTTCCATTGAGTTAAAATACTATGACTGACTATTTGCTTCTGTTTTTTGTTGCCTTGTTGATATTCTACTATATAAAGTTTCCACAAAAAAGAATACCTATTATAATTTTAGTGGGTCTTATGACCGTGTTACAATTCTTTTTAACAACAGCGGATAAAGCAATTTATACAGCATTGTTATATGGAGGTGGCGTTGCTGTTGCTTCAGGAGTTGTATTCTTTTTAGAACGAAGAAATAAATAATAATGATTAAACGAATTGCTATAAATACTGGTGGTGGCGATGCCCCCGGTTTAAATGCTGTTATTCAAGCGGTAACTTTTGCAGCCTATCACCGTGGTTGGGAAGTGTACGGAATAAAAGATGGTTTCAATGGCTTGTTAATGCCTGACGAATTTCCAGATGATGGAATAATGGAATTAAAACCAGAAAATGTTGCTTCAATATCCAAACTTGGTGGTACTATACTTGGAACTACCAATAGAGGAAACCCTTTGAATTTTCCAATTTTAAAAGAAAATGGCGAATGGACTACTATAGACAGAACGGGTGAATTGATTCAAAAAATGCGTGATTTTAAGATTGATGCACTTATTTCAGTAGGTGGAGACGGTTCTTTAAAAATAGCAGATGCAATATCAAAAAAAGGATTTCCTGTCATTGGAGTTCCTAAAACAATTGACAATGATCTCGATAAAACGATTGTTACTTTTGGTTTCGATTCGGCAGTGTCGTTTGCATCGGAATGTATTGACCGACTTCATTCTACCGCCGATTCTCACAAACGAATAATTGTTGTTGAAGTAATGGGTCGTTATGCTGGTTGGATTGCACTTAATGCTGGAGTAGCCGCTGGTGCAAATGCGATTTTAATTCCAGAGATTCCATTCGATCATTCCCGATTAGCTGAAAAACTTCTGGAGTCTGAAAAAAAATCGAAACGCAAGTATTCAATAGTCGTTGTAGCTGAAGGTGCAAAAGAAATTGGTGGCTCTGTTGCAGTAATTGAAAATATATTTGGCAAATCTGAACGAATTGGCGGAGTAGGTGAACATATAACTGCAACATTACAAGATTTGACAAAGAAAGAAACTCGTTTGGTTGTGTTAGGTCATCTTTTACGAGGTGGAAGCCCAACCGCAACTGACCGTTTGTTAGCATTACGTTTTGGTGCCGCTGCAGTTCGAGCTTTAGCTAATGGAAATGATGGTTGTATGGTCGCTTTAGATCCACCAAATGTAAATTTAGTACCCTTAGCAGAAGCCGTTTCTCGAATGAAATGTGTTCCTTTAGATTCTGATTCTATTCAAACAGCAAGAGAACTTGGTATTCTTTTTGGCGATGAATAAAGAAATCGTACTTTTTTAAAGTAATATTGGCTATATGTTCACATATGTAAAAATAGTATCGTTCACTATTTTTCTCTCTCTAATGATAGATGTTTCAGCATTTGCACAAACAAGCAAACAAGTTACACTTTCAGGATTTGTTTCTGAAAAAGTAACCGGAGAAGTACTGATTGGTGCTTCAGTGAAGTTGTACAAAGATTCATCGCTGACTAAAATATATAAAGGTGCAATTTCTAATAAATTTGGATTCTATACCTTTCCTAAAATTGATGTCGGAACGTATACAGTTGTTGTAACTGGAGTTACCATTGCCGACGAGATATTGACCCTTTTTATCCCGGATACTCTTTCCAAAGATGCTGTTACTCTTGCCATCCAACCGTTATCAACAACAGTAAAACTAGGCACAGTTACCGTAGATGGGAATAAACAAGAAAAAAGTGTTTCAAAAATTAGTACTATTCATATAACAACCGATTTAATAAAACGCTTACCTGCCTTAGGTGGAGAAGTTGATGTTTTTCGAGTCTTACAGCTACTTCCGGGTGTAAAACCATCTACAGAACTTTCCAGCGGATTATATGTTCGAGGTGGTTCTCCCGACCAAAACCTTACATTGTTAGATGGAGTAATTGTGTATAATCCGTCGCATTTAGGTGGATTCCTATCTACATTTAATGCCGATGCTATAAACGATATTAAATTGATAAAAGGGGCATTCCCCGGTGAATATGGCGGAAGACTTTCCAGTGTTTTGGATATTTCTATGAAAGAAGGAACTAAAGAAAAATTCTCCGGAACTGCAGGTATTTCAATGATAAATTCACGTTTAACACTTGAAGGACCAATCAATGAAGACTGTACATATATGATTTCAGGTAGGAGAATGTATTTTGACGTTATTGCAAAAGCATTCAGAGTTTTTCAATCTGAAGATGTAACCTACCCTGATTATTATTTTTACGATGTCAATGCAAAAATCAATTACAAATTAGGAGCTAACGATCGATTGTTTCTCAGTGGTTATTTTGGAAAAGACGTCTTTTCGATTGTCCCAAATACATCAACTGACCCAGAATTTAACCTTTCTTGGGGAAATTCAACAGCAAATTTGCGTTGGATGCATGTGTTCTCTCCAACTGTCTTTATGAATACTTCTTTGATATATACTAATTATTCTTCTACAATTCTAATAAAGGATAATATAGAAAGTATACAGAACAGATTCACATTTTTATCTGAATCTAAAATTGAAGATTATATGGTTCGGTCGGAAATTCAATATTTTCCAAATTCTGAACACACCATCAAATCTGGAGTAGAAGCAATACGACACCAGTTTATTTCGGCAGCTACAGATGTATATAATTTTTCAAATGGACAATTTCAGATTTCTCGAATTCCCATAAATGCATTCGAAATGTCTGCTTACATTCAAGATGAGTGGACTATTACTCCTAATTTGTTAGCAAATATTGGTGGTCGCTTAATGTATTTTCAAAAAGGAAATTACATAGCACCTGAACCAAGGATTTCGTTAAAATACCTACTTGATGATTCTAAAAGATTAACAGCAGCATTTGCTACAGCACATCAATTTTTGCATTTAATTGTACGTAATGACATTACCTTACCAACTGATTTGTGGTTTCCTTCAACTGAAGTTATTAAACCTGCAAAATCAAATCAAATTGTTCTCGGCTATGAACAAGATCTTCTCGATAATGAAGCAATGTTGGCAGTAGAAGCATATTATAAAACTATGAATAACTTATACGAATATAAAGATAGTGTTCAATTTTCATTAGGGATTCCATTGGCATCTCAGTTCACTTCTGGGACTGGTTTGGCGTATGGACTTGAAGTTTTTTTACAAAAGAAAATCGGTGCAGTTACTGGATGGTTAGGATACACTTGGTCAGTTACAGAACGAACTTTTCCAGAGTTGAACAACGGCAAACCCTTTTACCCTCGATACGACAGGAGACACGATTTTTCCGCAGTTGCTATCTACCGTTTGTCTTCTCGCTGGGAAATAGGGGCGACGTGGGTTTATGCCACAGGACAAGCGTTTACAATG